>JAEUSG010000117.1 GCA_016788315.1 Fibrobacterota bacterium
AAACAGTACATGAAAATGGCAGACTAATAGTTAGTTCAAAACAATATCATTCTAGAAGAGTTAGGGTTAATCGTGTTTGGGTGGACACTAGTATTTTTACTGGTAATCGTGATTCAATTGTATTCTCTCCATTAGGTGATACTTTAGAGAAAATATATAAAACATCAGGTATGAATTGGGATAAATGGTTGAACATTCAAAAAGTTCAATACCGTTATAACGCATCGAGACTCTTGATTGAAGAGAGACGTTACGACACTCTGACAAGTGTTGATTGGAAAACTAAACTTCAAATTTATCATGATTATGATAAACAAGGTAAAATGATCTGCAAATATTTCTATCAGCCAATTGATACGCTTATGATACTAACAGGGAAAGATTCTATGTTCTACGACGGTCAGGGTAATTGTATTGAATGCAGGACGATGAGTTGGAATGGTAATAGTTGGAGTGTTACATATAAAGAAAAATGGTCTTATACACCAGATAATAAAATAAAAGGACATCTGACAGAGACATTGGTAAATAATATAACCGTACCTCAACAATATGATAGCAGTTTTTATTATAGACAAAATGCAGAGCGAGTAATCCATCGATTTGGTTGGACAGAAAAATCATGGAAACTTTTTAGTAGGGATAGTTTATGCTATTTCCAAGATGGAAGTCTGCAATCTTTGCAATCAGAGGGTTTACAGGAAAATGTATCCGGCTCTACGAGTGGAGTTTTTACCATTTATAGACAATATGACAATAATGGGTGTTTGCTGAATAAGACAGATATAGATTCATTAGTTAATTATAATAATTCTACTGTTAGTTTTAGTGCGCTTCGTGAGCTATATAAATATGATTCTATGTACAGACGTACAGAATTACTGACAGCATCTAGATTCCCGTTTTACGGTTGGCGCAATATTTCTAAAACGGGTTCTTATTATGTGCATGATGAGAAAATCAATGATATGTATCAGTGGGCATTGGTTTGGGTAAGATCTACATATGATACTGTTGTGTTGAATACATCGAATGACAGTAACTGTACGATAATGTATTTAACTAATGTTCATGCTCCAGATTATGCCCTTGAAACAAGTCCTTCACAAACTAAAGTTGTCGTAGTATATAATCTTCAAAATAGTGGTACTGTCTCCGAAAATTTTAAAAAAGAGAACAGTTCCAGCTTAAATGCTTTTCCAAACCCATTTAATCCGGTAGTATCCATAGAATACGATTTAAAAGAAAACGGACGTGTTGGGCTACAGATTGTAGATATAAATGGTAGGACTATAGCAAAGTTCTTGGATGCTGATCAGTTAAAGGGAAAATATACATTTGTATGGAATGCTGATTCAATGCCCACTGGATTATACATTATCAGGTTGTCTTTCGGAGCAAAGATCCTGACGCGGAGAATTCATTTGCAGAAGTAGCGTAGCTTATCTTTTTACAACCATAAAAACATTAAATTTTGAACAGTTTTCTGGTTTTGGTACAATTTTACCATCGGTTGGTCTGAATTTTCAACTCATTTAGACCATTTCTACTACCACTATTCTGTTGTTTTTGATTCTCTTTGAAGGGTATATCATAAAACATATCAGAAAGGGGATAGTTTATGAAAACTTCACGGATTTCAGGTTTAATGTTGTTCATTTCTCTACTGCCGGTTCTTTGTTGGTCGTTAACAGCTCTTCCAATGAAGGTTTCGGTTCAAGCTGGTGATACTTTGAGTTTCGTTCCATTTCTAAAGGGATGGGATACATCGGCGACAACGGTGACTGCAGAGGTCACATCACCGAAACATGGTATTATGGAAGTTGTTCCAAGCTGGTTTGATTCAAATATGTGTTATGTAACAATGGCATCCAGTAAGGGTTCGCGGAACAGACAAGCACCAGTAAAATTTCCTGGATTTCGCTATATTCCAAACGCTGGTTTTACCGGATTAGATTCGTTTACGTATAAAGTTATCACAGACAAGGGGGCGTCAGACGTTGCTGTGTGCAGGGTTCGGGTAACTCCGGCGGAGCCTGGTAATATGTCAGTCTTGCTGATTGTAAACTCGACATTGCTGACTTCAATAAACAGCGAGGTAAATAGACTTAAAAGTGATTTGATAGATGAAGGATATACATCTCGTGTTATATCGTTCCCTCAAAGTGGAACGGCAAAAGGGTTGTGGGATACTTTGGTTGCTGAGTATGATAGTCCAAATAGTATGATCGCGGGTGCAATATTAATAGGTACACTCCCAATTCTTACCAACTCAATCAACAAGGGTAGTGCATACTGGTGCATGAGCAAATGGGAGGGGGATATGGATGCTGATACAACAGTCGGTTATCGTACAGGATATGGCGGATATGGGTTGACTCACTATACACCGGGTTTCATGAATATTTGGGTTTCACATATGTATGGCGCGGGCAGTACTGCGCTTGGCAATGAAACAGTGTTGACAAAAAGAATTTTACAGAATAACCACGATTACAGAAAAGGGATAAGCAGGCTTCCACATAAAGCGTACGGGCACAATATGAATGCAAGTATGAAACAGTATGATTTCAGTAAGTATGGAGATATTTGGCCGTCATATGAAAAGCATGCTGCAAAGGATTCAACGCATCCATTTGTTTATGAATTCAAAAAAGGTGGCGAGTTGTGGGATATCGTAACTCATGGAAATATAACTTTTTATAATTCAATCTATGATAACAGTGCAGGTCCGAAAGTGTGGGGTTATTATATGAATGACTCTCTTTATTCACAAATATTCTCGATAAGGTTTCTTCTTTCCAATAATTGTCATACAGGTGGATTTGGATCAATAGCCAATAAACATCTTTTATTGAAAAATAGCAGTTGCGTTTTAGCAATGGCTCCAACGGACTATGTTTCATGGGGTTATATGTTGAATGATACGGCTTCTGCGTCAATTCCCGGGCACAATAGAACAAGAGCATTGCTTGCAAAGGGTGAACGTTTCGGGCGTACATGGCTTCGTGGTAACGGGTGGATATGGTCCTCACTTTTTCACGGTGACCTTTCGCTTAGGCCTATGATGGGGCCTTCAAATGTCAAGCCTATCATCAATTCTCTTACTGTTATTAAAACAGGAGATAAATCATGGCAGTTCATTGTTGGTGCAACTGACAGCGATGACAGCATTAAACAGTACGAATGGTATGGGGATAGCTATTTGTCTGGGAAAAATGAACCAGAATCAATAGGCTCATCTGCGACGTTTTCAAAAACTTATACGACCGCAAAAATATGCACGGTAAGAGTTGAAGCAGTTGATCAGTATCTGGGTCGTGATTATGCAACGGTGATTTTGAAAACAGATTCTGGTGTTATCGCAAAGAATGTTTTCACATCAAATGAAGATGATGTTATTGAACAGAACAATAATGTTGAGGTAGCGGTAAATCCAAATCCATTTAATCCTGCATGTGAAATAAATTTTACTGTTGCAGCTAAATCGGAAGTTCGTCTTTCTGTTTATTCTCCTGCCGGTGTGAAGATTCGCACATTAGTGAGTGGTATGCTTAATAAAGGGCATCACAAGGTTTCATGGAATGGACAGGATAGCTTTGGTAGAAAAGTGAGTGCCGGTTTATATATGCTACAAATGGAGATTGGCAAACAAATTGTATCAAGTAAAGTTGTCTTTGCGAAGTGATACAAATAATAAAAAGGACAGGAGTGACACATGAGACTAAAATTACTTGCATTGTCAATTTGTTTTTCTGTTTCAGGTATAGTTGCAGGGCCAATAGAAGATCTTAAGCCTAGAGAGTGGTATGAAGTTCCTAATTCAAAAATGAGATCTGTTGACCCTTGCCCCAAAAGACCTTGTGCATGGTCTGGCATAATTGGCCAGACAGGAGTTATTGATGCATGGTGCGGCGGAGCCTTTGATACAAAGAGGGATCGCCTTATTGTGTGGGGCGGTGGACATGCTGATTATGCAGGCAACGAACTTTATACATTCGATTTAAATACGCTTACGTGGACGAGAGAAACAAATCCAGGCACCCCGAGAATTGATAGCGCTTATACGCTAGAGGGTACTCCATCTTCCAGGCATACCTATAATTTTTTACAATACTTACCATCCATAGATCGATTCACCTCCTTTTCTGTCGGATCACTTTGGGGGAGTGGTTTTGCTGTTCCATGTTCATGTGTTGATGCATTTGATTTTGATACTAAAAAATGGGAAAGGTTGGCTTCTTCAAATGCTTTGGGATTTATGTCAGCTTATGATGCACTTACTGGAAATGCGTGGACTGGTAGATCTCAGTTTGGGATGTATGAAGCTCGGTTAAATAAATGGAGTAAAATGACAGAATATGACAATATCGTTGCATGGAGCTATTATGCAACAACAGAAATAGATCCCAAAAGGCGGTTAATGTTAGCTGTTGGTGTCTCCAATGGTCAGACCTATAAGTGGGATATCTCTAATCTTAATATAAAGATAACAGCTTCGAAGATGCAGACGACAGGTGACACCGGAATACAAAGTGCTAAATCTCCTGGTCTGGCATACGATCCAGTTACAGAACAAATGGTTGCATGGAATGGTGGATCTAGTGTTTACACGTTGAACCCTGATACCAAAATATGGATCAAGCATACTGCAACTAATAATGTTGTGCCGACAGCTGCAACTTCAGCTGGAACATATGGTCGCTTTCGCTATAGCCCCAAAAAGAATGTCTTTGTCGTTGTTAGCGGAGTTGATCAGAATGTGTTTATTTATCGGCATACTGCGTCGGAGTCTGCACCACAATGGTATTTGGATCTTTTGGAACCAGAAACAAAAGCTGAGACTAGAAAAGATGTTAAACATATCGCGAGCTTGAATGTTTATCCGAATCCAGTTTACAACAAGGCTTTAATTGTTTTAAAAGGAGCTGCTGCTGGAATGGCACGGCTGAATGTAGTGGATGCAAATGGTAGAAAAATCTCTCACATGAACGTTCAAACAGGGTCAGGTAGTTTTTTCCTTGATTGGTCAACCACATCATTGGCAAACGGTGTTTATATAATAACAGCAGAAACAGGATATGGTAAAATAAGTCAGCGCTTTTATATTAGCAGATAAAACGGCCTCCTAATAAACGCTACGAAAGGGAAACAAATGTTTATAACAAAAAAAATATTATTAGTTGTAGTTTTTTCAATATGTTCTCTCAACGCTTTAGTATTGAACGAAACTCCGGTATTAACCAAAATATCAACAAGTAATTGGAAGGTGACTTTTTCAGTCGATGCGATAACCGATGTTGCGGTGTCTATTGTAGATGTTAGTGATTCAACGGTAGTTCGTCACTTAGCTGCCGGTGTATTAGGTGGGCTCGTTCCACCGCCACTCCTCAAAGATTCTCTTCGGCAAACTATTTACTGGGATGGACGAAATGACCGTGGAGATTTATATGGTGGAAATGAGAGTAATCTAAGGGTTCGTGTAAGAGCTGGAATGACTACGCAGTTGGTGTCGCTCATTGGAGGAGAGCCATATTCAATAGGTATATCACCGACTAATCAATTTATCAGTGGAATTGTAGCAGCTTCGGACGGCTCTGTTTATGTTGCAGGACAACCGGCAGAATTTTGGCATGAACATTATGGGCAGACATTTATCACGGTACGGAAGTTTGACAAAAATGGAACTTATGTAAAGACAGTTTTTCCGATACCATCAAACCTATCTGTTTCAAGTGCTTCCAAATGGGGTGTGGTTGATAATGGTGATGGTAGCTACACTCCAAAGAATCTGAATACCTCTCTTCCGATTCTGACTTCGACAATCCTTGGTTATATGAAACATGAGTTCAATAGTAAACTACAGTATATTGACAGAGATCAAAATATTGTTTTCGGCAGTAGAAATATAATGAAGATTCGTCCTGATGGAACTTTGGCTGATGATGGTATTGCCAAAAATTTAATGGTTACACCAACTTTCACAACATCAAAAATGCAGGGTGAAGCCAATATTACACCCTTAAAGAATGGTAAATTACTACTTACCGGTATGTTTAATATTGGAGGTTCAAGCTGGACTACTACTCAAACAGCACCAGATACAAACTTTTATAGAGACGGTAAAGTTTTTCTTATTGATCCTGCAACCGGCACTGTTTCAACTTGGCTATCGATAGATTCGGTTCCACAAACTGCAACAGAGAGACTTGCTAAACTTGGCGGTGGCGCATACTATTCAGCTCTTCAAGGCACAGCTGTTGATTCTATTGGAAAAGTTTATGTTTGTGATCGTCTGCATCAGCGAGTGGCTGTTTATGATTCAGCTGCGCAATATCTGGGTGCGCTCCCCATTTCTCATCCGCACAGAGTACAGGTATGTGGCAGAACTGGAGAAGTGTATGTTCTGACTCAAACGCAAGCCGCATGGGCTGGTGGTTGTATGAATACTGTAAAGTTAATTAAGTTTGCATCAGTAGCATCGGGTGGAGCGCCGTTATGCACTTTAATGATAACATCAGCTTCAATTGGACGCTCTGGTCGCAGTGCTACATCAAGTATAGCAGTTAACGATATTGACGGAGTCGTAACAGTTTGGATAGGTGTGTGGGGCCAGGGTGTACGGCTCTATAGGGATAATGGAAAAACTTTTTCTCTAATTAAAGATATGAAGGCGGTCTCACTTGCAGAGAATAAGCTTGGAATTGAGAATCCCACACCAGACAGGCTCGCACTGGATCAAGCAACAGGGCATCTCTATTTTAACAATTCTGCATATAATCTCTATAAAATTACAGATTGGTCTGACCCTGTAACACGAATCTGTTCAACCTCAGTCAATCAAAGACTTTATGCGTCAGATATAGCTATTGGGCCAAACAACTTAATGTATCTCTTCTATGGTAATACCTATAACGCCCCAGTTCGCAGATTTACGCTTGACAATAAGCATGCTCCAGCAAACTGGTCAAACTCTGGAAAGAACTTACTTACCCCCTATGTTTCATCGCGTGCGGCTCCTTGTTCCGGTATGAGAGGGCTAGCTGTTGCACAGAACGGCGATGTTGCTATTATGGCTATTACCAAAGCCAATAGAAGTTTATATACGGTCGGAGTATATCCTGATACCGGTTCATCGGACACTTCGTGGGGTTTTGTCCGTTGTAGTCCGATTCCAGGTATGAGTGGTGGGGTAAAGTATGATTTGAAGGGCAATCTCTATTTTGGTGCAGGCTTAAGGCAGAGTACAATAATGGCACCTGCGCAATTCCTAAGTGATACAGGATTCAAATGGGGTGTTGGAAGTATTATCCGATATGATGGTAAAGACACGGGATCAATTGCAGGTAGTATACTGGGAACAACAGCAACAAATGCAGCTAAGATCTATGATTTTCCAATGTCCCCATTTAGTGCAGACCGTTTTGGAGGCTGCTTATGCAGAAGTCCCCGTTTTGATGTAGATGCCTATGGTCGTCTTTTTGTTCCAGACGCAGTAACCTGCCAGGTTTCAGTTGGTGATAACTCAGGAAACATGATTCACCGGTTTGGTAAGTATGGAAACATTGACTCAAGAGGGAGTTTGCCAGGGGCGCCTCTTCAGAATGTAATTAATCGTTCAGAAATTCCTTTTGCATGGCCAACAGCAGTAGTTACATCTGAAGATTATATGTATGTAAGCGACTATATGAATTACCGTATTGCAAAAATTAAGATGGTGTATACAGCAGACAACATGCCCGATTTCTCCAGTCACCCAGTATCTATAGAAGATAATAACCATTGGCGTACACCGGCGTTCTCTCTTACGAGCGGCCCTATTCCATTTTCAGGATCAACAACAATAGGAATTTCATTGCCCGGGCACGCTAATCTTGATTTTACAATATATGACGCAAAGGGCAGGTTGGTAAAAAGGGTTGTGAACGGTCATTTTGGACCAGGGCTACACCATTTCAAATGGAATGGGAAAGATGGTAACGATAGAACTCTTTCCGCAGGTCTGTATGTTTACAGAGTGAAGGCAGGAAATCACTTAATAGTTTCAAAAACAATTATTGTAAAATAATGAGGTTGATGCGGTGAAATTTCCAATAAAATTGAGTATTCTGACTTTTACTGTTGCTGTTTTTAATATAGAACTGTTTGCATTGACTTATTATCCATTGAAAATATCTGTGGATATGGATTCATCCATTGTATTTAGCCCTGCATTTAAAGGAAATGTATCGTTAATAAATGTTTCCGCAGAACAGCCCAAACATGGCAAGCTTTTGGTTGTTCCCAGTAACGTACCTTATAATGGTCGAAGTGTTTCATGGTTTAATTACACACCTGATCCTTCTTTTCTAGGAAGGGATTCGTTCTACTGGCGACTTTCAGAGAGTGAACCAACACAGGTTTGTCGTTTGATGGTGCACCCTTTGGAACCAGTAGGAATGACAATTCTAATAGTGGTAAATGATTCAATGTACACAGATATCAGTAATAGTTTGTCAATTTTTATGCGAGATCTAGAGAACGAAGGCTATGTCCCAAAAATTAAGCTTTTTCCTAATGCTTTGAAGGTTACTGATCGTCAAGGTGCTAATTCTCGAGCCCTTTGGGATACTGTATCTAAAGAGTATGATCTAGTTGATCAATATCTAGCTGGTGTTATTCTTTTTGGAATTTTGCCAACAGACGCCTATCTCTGGAATTTAGCGCATCCATTTTCTCGGGGAAATAGTTTCGATCTTGATACAGCAAAACTATCATTTTGTGATACATCATTGTATGGATTTACAATGGCTGATAACTCTAAGCAGAATGCAAGAAACATATATTCTGTTTTCCCGAATACAAATCAGATCTGGGTTAGCAGTTTTTATAACACATCATCAAATGCCATTATCGCAGCATTAAACACAAATCATGAATATAGAACAGGAATAGCAAGATCGCCGCATTCCGCCGCTTGGTATGATTTGTTTTTTTCGTATGCTACTGGAGGTGTTACCCCACAACAAAGAAAGAAAGAAATTGACACTACAAATTGGTCTATTGCATGGAAAGATGTGAATTATAGTAAAGACTTGCTTGAGGGATTTGCAACCGAATGTGAATTCTTTGATAGTCATGAGAATATATTCATTCCTTACACATTTTCCAGGCCCCGTGTCATTTTAGATATTTTTTGTGGTAAGGGTACTTTTACAAACGGTTATGGAAAAACCAATGATCTGCTTTATAAAAATAATAGCGCTACCGTTTTATGTATTGGTACTCCTGGTTATGGAGATCCACGCTTTTCTTTTTCAGACACAGTTCTGGAGAAAAAAGTTTTTCTCAAAAGATTGGCAAATGGTGAATGTTGGGGTAGTGCCTGGAGAAAGAGTAAACTCCAACCGATTAGTCTTAATTTTTTTGGCGATCTATCTATTCGTCCAAAAGTCTCACCTAATAATATTGCTCCGCATAGTACTTTTACAGCTGATAAATATTTCGGTCACGCACCACTTAACATAGAGTTTTCGGCTAATGCCTCAGATTTGGATGGACACATATCTTCAGTTGAATGGTATTCGT
The DNA here is from genome assembly GCA_016788315.1 of Fibrobacterota bacterium. Classification (GTDB taxonomy): domain Bacteria; phylum Fibrobacterota; class OXYB2-FULL-49-7; order OXYB2-FULL-49-7; family JAEUSG01; genus JAEUSG01. The sequence goes on from JAEUSG010000117.1 coordinate 9,568, forward strand.
CATTTGTTAGAGGTGAAATGGTGCCTGATTGGCGGGGTATGGGTGTTGTTGGTAAAAAAATTACACACATTTATACAAAACCATATAAATATAGATCTGTGTTGGCGGTTATGGATAATTATAAAGCATGGAAATACAGCAGGACTAGTATTGCAGTATATCCTGATACGACTATTCCATTCCGTGTATATTCAACTTATTCACGACTAGGCCCAACGCTAAATTCATTTACTACTAAGGATACTCTAACGTGGTTCAGTGAAGACTTTTCATCATATGAAAAGATTGATGTTTACGGCAATGTCTGGTATCCAAGCTTAGAGTATTCGTTTGGTAGCTGGGGGTCATCCTCATCGAGCAAGGGCAAGACAAATGAGATGGGAGTTGTTAACGGTGCAGTGGTTGACACCTTTTTTTATAGAACTTGGACTAAATCTTATTTTTCAGATCAGCCATTGAAATATTTTATACCATGGTCTAATGGTAAATGTTCTATTGCGATAGGTTTTGCAGATTTTTCATCAAATGGAACAGATTCTCTCACTGTTATGGATGTTGATATAAATGGAAACCGCATTGCAAGTGGTTTTTCGCCAAACCAAATAGCTGGCAGAGGTAATGCCGCCCATATAAAAACAAGTATTGAAGTTTCAAATCATATGGTTGAATTTACTTTTACACGAAATAGTGCTTCACGTGGTCCGCTTGATAAAACAAGACCATTTTTTAACTGGTTAACCATATTTCCTTTGATGAGTTCGACAATGATATCGACAAAACAAAAAGATTTTAATTCAGAAAATATCGTGCTTCGTCCTAATCCTTTTAATCCTGGAACATTAATTGATTGCAGTATTTATAAAAACAGCGAAAAACCAATTGTTATTACGGTTTTCAACTCTAGAGGTCAAAATATTTATACAATGACTATGTCCCCAAATTCGTCACAGATCTACTGGCAAGGTTGTGATAATAATGGATGTCAAGTAGCCACAGGGGTTTATACATTCAGAGTGTCATCCGGAAAGCAACATAAACTCATTCGCGGAATTGTAATTAGATAAATGATGCTTGCATACGATACTGTTTTAGTCAAAAACGACAACCTAGAGAAAGGGTAATGGGTAAACGTAAAGTTAGTTCTGTCTTACCTTCTCGAGTTGTAGATAATAGCACGCCTGGCCGGTTTTCAATAGATACCGATAATGAAAATGGTAGGTTGATTTGTGCGTAAAATCCAAATCCGAATCCGACCATGGAGCCCCACGTTATTGGAATGGCTCCGTAACCGGCGGCTCGGATACTCTCTTCCATCGGCCTAATTAGTTCCTGCCGCATAGCTATGTATCGTAAGTATGGTCCAGTACTTATCTTTGTTCTGGCTTTGTTAATAAAAGCATAGCGATAATCAAGAGTTATGGGTATAGTCCTTCTTTTAACTGTAAAGAATGTCCCTGATATGCGATCATCCGAAAAACCTGAAGAAAGTGCTATTGTTTTTCTGTTGAATTCTTTAGAAAACTCTACTGTTGGACAGACTGTATACTCCCCTCCAATAGGTGTTTTCTCTTCAAGAGCGACTTGTATTGAAACTGTATACGGCTTGTATTGCAGGCTGCTGATGCCTTTAGTCGTGAAAACATCCAAGGGGTGGGGTTTGAAAGATTTGCCTGATACCGTTAAACTTCCTCCCCAAGAAAGATCTGCTGTACTTATAAAGGCTGCATCATCGGTATTGTGCTGTATAATATATGTACCGATTGGCAATGCAAGATTAGTAGGCTTGTTGTTATTTATGTAAACTTCTGCCACAGGTATGATATTTGTGCTGTTTAATACTTTGTATTTACCAGGCATGCATCCGATGAAACGGAGTATTGAACTTCCTTTGTTTACTTGCGTTAAAATCAGGTTTTCTGTTCCTCTTACGTCAATATCAAAATTAGGACTCTGTCTGAAATCTTTGGACTTCATTCCCTCTCGCTGAACATTAGTATTTGCATATCCATATACTTCCCATAAGGTTATGTTGCCGTCAGCATCAAGATCCGAAGCTCCTAATAAGCCGGAAACAAGGTAGTGGGTGAACAATGAACCCTTAAGATCCATGGATTCATGTGAAAACTCGCCAGCGGAACTGCTTGTTATAATCACGGAACCTTTTACGTTGATGTCATTATTGAATTTTACATTATAAGGAGTTGAGATTGTGCCGCCCTTGGGCTGTATAAGGGAGCCGCTGTTGCATGCGTCCGCGATGAGTATTTTGAGATCGGCGTTCATGTTCTCAAAACGCTTTTGTATGTCTTCTATCGGAAACCGTTTTCCGTTTATGTGAAAAGCTTCCGGGCTGCCGTGTCCGGAAAAATAGAGTATGACCTGTACAGACTTTCCGTTAAGTTTTAATTCCTTCGATCGACCGGCAATTTCCGTGAAAGCATCCTCTATAGCTGAAAGGGGTTTGTTCTGTAATAAATAACTTCTCTCTTTTGCAACTCCGCCGATTGTTGTGAATACGTCGTAAATGCGCTTTGCATCATCTGACGCATAACTTAAGGGAATGTCATCTTTTAGTCCGATATTGTTCCCGATTATCAAGGCTATCTTTTCTACAGCAGCCATACTGGTGCTTATAAGAAGAATTAAAACTATGATTATAGAGTATTTCATGAGAATCATTCCAGGAGTAAAAGAAATTTCTGAATGATAATTCCATCATCTTTGTTTTTGATTCTGTCAATGGTTAGCGGTGAATTTGAGAGATATGCATAGATAGTTTCATTTTTCCATCCGCTGTTGAGAATGATGCTGTTAGGCAGTAGTTCACATTCTGATTTACCAGCTTTAGCTGCGGCCTCTTTCCCGTTGCAGCAATAGTTCTCAGTAGGCCCATTGTCGTCCTGGTAATAAATAGCGTAGTAGAGAGGAATCGTGCTTGTTATACCAAACTGGAGTGTGTCGCCAGCTTTGACGCGTATGGAGTTTCCTGAAACTTTATTACCGTTAACCCACAATTCAAAATAACCGTTTCCTTTAATTGTGTATCGGTTTTGATTCTTCTGAGGCTGATAAAGAAAGAGCACTAGTGCTAATACCATTGCAATGCTTCCAAACGCGACAGCAGGACGAGGTGATAAGATCGAATTAATAGCATTATTAATTTTGTCAATGATTGTCAATTTTTTAGTGTCCGCTGATGAATTTTGACGTTTCAGAAATGCATCAACGGAACTATAGCTGGTTTCGAAAGATTCAGAAAATAGAGGCGCTTTTTTCAGGTATCCGGCGCAGATAGCACACTCTTTGAGGTGCTCTTTGACTTCCGGTTCCACTTCCGGATTCAGGTCACCGCAAAGTATAGCTTCGAGTTTGAAGCTTGATAGGTGATTACTCATTGTTTCACCTCATGTTCCATTTTTAGTTTTATTTTAATCATTCGCTCTCTGAAAGCAGCAAGTCTCTTGTTTATCGCCCGCTCGGAAATTCCCAGTGCTTTAGCCATTTCATCCTGTTGAAGTCCTTCAAAGTATGCCATAAAAACTATCTCTCTCGTTCGTGAATCAAATAGACTCATTATTTCTTGCAGAATGATTTTTGTTTCTACCGCTCTGTCTACACCTTCGATTTTAAGAGTCTCATGTTCTGTCCAGTCTTCTAGATTTGTCTCTTTTGTTTTGCGGCGTAAATAGTGAAGGCATTCGTTAACTGTAATTCTGTATATCCAGGTGAAAGGATCGCTTTTGCCTTCGAATTGTTTTAGATTTTCCATAACTTTGATAAAAATATTTTGAGAAAGATCTTCCGCTGCATCCTTATCTCTTGTATACCGGAGGCAAATCCGGTATACAGAGGCACGATATTTTATAAATAGTTCGTTTAAGGATTTCAATTAATTCCTTACCAGATAAGTTTATGCTTTTCCGGATTGAGTAATGCAGGATAATTTGTGTGTGTATTTTCAAACTCATCCCAGCTTGTGAAAAGCGATATGTCAATATCTGTACCATCTTCGAGCCTGTATATTCTATCACAAACTACTTCTGTATTACATGAAATTTGTGTAGATTGACCATTAGGAAAAGTTTCAATAACTGTGTCGCAAACAGTTATATGACGCGCATTTATTGGTTGCATAATATTGTAACCTGTGGTTAGATCCTCTCCGCTATAGTTACCAGAGTATGGGTTTGGATTGTTTTTTATCTCATTTTTAAGATATCGAAGTGCGGTTGTGTCTGATAGATAAATTATGTAGGCTGAAGAAGATATGCCCATCCAATATTCGTGTGTTGTTTTACTCCCTTCATCTGCAAAAAAACCGTAATTGTTTAGTTTGTTCTGAATGGTACTATCTGGTAAACCGAGCGCGTTAAGTGAATCACGGGTTTTAATTAATTGGGCTAACTCTTCATTCCATATTCTAAATTGCCCATTACGGTCACCATCGTTAACAAGAATAATAGCTGCAACTCCAAATTTTGAGTTGGCTGAACCAGGCACCGATCTTAAATTGCCTGGGTCTGGTACATCAAAAAGGTCTGTACGTAGGTGTAACGGCCAACCTGTAGAAGTAAGATTTGTTTGTGTATAAAAAGTGTCTTTTCTTCCATCTTCGCGCATCCAAACTAGCATCATAACCGGATTCGAACTAGCCTGGATCATTTCCATTGGTGCATTTGAGGTGTTTGCGAGTGCTTTACCCATAGTCCCGCGATAAGAAGTTACAGCAGTTACAGAAAATAGTGGTTTACGCAGACCGGAATCATTTGGATCTAGAATCGCATTATCTTTTGAACAATTTGCAATAAAAAGAACAGATGATAATAGCAATAAGCCTTTGATTATCTTAGAAATAGACATGTGATTTCCTTTCGTATAAAATAAAATAAACAGCTCTTCTGTTACTAGGCATTTCCGGCCGGGAAACATTAGTTAGAGCCATATGTAAGTGAAATTCTGAACCTTTATTTTAAAAAGGTATTATTTTATTCAAATTCTTTATTTGCTAAGCAGATACATGTTTATGCTATAAAAATACCTGTTGCCTTAGTCTCCTATGACGTAGTTTATACTTCGTAGCAAAACAAGGAGGCAGGTAATGAGGATAATAAGAGTATTTGGATTGATTTCTTTTCTATCGCTGCTTGATTCAGCATTTGGAGCATGGGATCCTTCAGATCACACTGCCGGCAGCTGGCTTGCAGTAACAACAACGCCGCACTACTATACCGCTTCGGGGTACGAAAATGATTTTGTGGTAGATTATAAGGTAGGTGTAAATTTTTATGGATTCGGCCACAAAAATTTGAACACCAATCAGATTTGGCTGCATACTCTTGCATCTGATACTTTTTTGCAGACAACCCCTTTTCATCGTCCTCCTAAATGCTGCGGAGCACAAATCAGTTATGACCCGGTAACAGGAATGGCATACAAAATGGGCGGAGGTTTTCATGCCGGTCTTCGCCACGGATACGGATTCATTAGTGATAATGGGCGAGGTCTTAAAGCAATGGACAACAATAGTACCTTAAATGAAATGTGGGCATTTAATGGTGCAACACGTCAATGGTATAATATGAGGCCCATAAAACCATGGCCGCCTGCAAATCCTGAATTTGTCGGTTATAACACAAATTTCGCTTATGCACGTGATTACGGTCTTTCACTTCTTTCCGGCAGAATGCAGAATGATTATGTGTGGGCATATCATGCTTATACAAATAGATGGTATTCGTTTGCTCCGAAAGGGACGGTAAGACCAACAGGTATGATTCAGATGCCAACATCAGCGTACGATCTTAAAAATCATAAACTTGTTAAAATCGGTGGTGCTGCATCACTTGGCACATATCCAACATGGGGAACCGGAGGACTTGAAGACAGCAATACCTATACGTTTGATATTGCAACATCTTCATGGGGAAAGCTGAATCTTAATAATCCTCCTCCGGTAAGTGTAACCTATTGGAGTTATGGCGGAGTTTCCTCTGTGTTTGATGAATGGTCGCAGAAAATTGTTGCTGTCAGCGCATTTGGTGAAAATACATCATCTTTTGATATGTCAACCGACAGCGGATGGAAAGCGGTTACTGTAACAGGCAGACCCACAGCAGGGGCAAATCAGGGACGCGGGTTTCAGAACGATCCTGTGAACAATGTAAATTATCTTCTTAGCGGTGGAACGTATAGCGATAAACATCCTGTTTATGCATTCAGGTTTTTAAATACAGTGCCTGCAATGCCCTTTGCTCCTATTAATCTAAAGGCTGTCACATCTCCATCCGGTGTTGTTCTGACATGGGATGCCTCTTCACAAGGGGCGCAGTCTGACAGTTTTTATGTTTACAAAGTACGTTGGGGTGCTAAACCAGGTGCATTTGAACAAGTCGCAATTACAGCAACAAAAACCTGGAGCGACAATCCTTCAGTGTCCGATACCGTCTTTTATTCATATTCAGTTGCAGCGAAAAACAGTAGCGGTTTGAGTCTTGTTTCTGAGCCGGTTTACACATGTCCTGTTCGTCCATTAGGTCTGGTTGCTACCGTTGAATCTGCTACTTCGGTTGGCCTACGATGGAAAAATAACAGAGAAAGTGATCTTGCAGGATATAACATCTACAGGGCGCAGGGGGCATATCCGTCAGGAAAATCTGGTTTTGTTAAGTTAAACAGTGCGCTTCTGACTAATCCCGAATTTGCCGATTGGACGGTCGATCTTAGTAATGGTATCATAAGGCATTATGTTGTAACAGCTGTTAATAAACTTGGGCAGGAGAGCGGCTTCTCTCCGTTAGCGCACACCATTCCTGATGCACCAGGCGGACCATGGACTAATGCGACAACAAATAGAGCAGCATTCGGAAAAATGTTCTGGCATCCTCCTGCAAATGGCGGTGTTGTAAAATATCAAATTTGCGATAACGGATACAGACAGGCCTCAAACGGTGATACTACAAATGTAATTGCAGAACTTGACTCCTCTGCACGCTCATATGATTTCACAAAGGTAGGCGATCGCGGATATGTAGTGCGTGCAGTCAACGTTCTGGGTCAATATGGCTTTTGCTCAGATCTTATCCCAATAGGAGACAATACTTCAGGGCAGTATTATTTTCTTGACGGCAGAGGTATGACAGTGCCCGTTGATACGTTCTGGAATGGTCTTGACAAAACTGTTGCCGGAGAAAAAGCAGCAGTTTACGGACAGTGTAAAAACGTTATGCTTTCTGTTTCTCCGAATCCATTTACTTATAGAACAAAGCTGGCACTGTCCGGTGTGGAAGGGAATACGGTAGCATCTATATTTAATGTTGAGGGCAGATTAGTAAAGAAAATTGATGTCATAAAAGGGTTCGCGACTATTAATAGTCTGAATATGCCGTCCGGTATATATGCAGTACAGGTAAAAGCGGCAGGAAAGTTATATAAGACGAAAGTTATATTGTCAAGATGAAATATCTGTATGTTGTAATATCAACAATTTCTTTCGGTTCGATGGCCATTTTCGCAAAGTTTGCATATAGAGATGGAGCGGATGTTCAGGCTGTTCTTTTTCTGCGCTTTTTCATAGCTGGGGTTGTTATGGCAGGGATAATGGCGCTGAAAAAATATGAATGGCCCAAAGGACGCACTCTATTGGTTCTGATTGGAATGGGTGCAGTTGGATACTTTTCTCAGGCCTATGCCCTGTTTGGAGCGCTGAACTACGCTTCGGCAGGTCTTGTATCATTGCTTTTGTATGTTTACCCGGTTCTGACTGTTATTATAAGCAGTATAATAATCAGAAAAGTACCATCTCTTGCAAAAATAGCAATCATACTTGCCGCAATCACCGGAACTATACTGACTATCGGAGGAGAACTTAATGGTAAACCTCTTGGCATCATTCTGGCCCTTACTTCGGCATGTATATATTCTGTATACCTGCTGACAGGCGAGAAGGTGCTCTCGAAAGTTCATCCTTTTGCTGCGGCTACTGTCATAATGCTTTCTGCTTCGGTAGTTTTTGGCTTTCTGGTTCTTGTAAATGCTCCCCGTTTCCCAGTGTCAGTGACAGGTTGGGGTGCCTCAGTATCAATAGCAATTATTTCCACAGTAATTGCAATGGTGGCTGTGTTTTCCGCTATTAGAGCTATTGGAGCACCTGATACGGCAATCCTGTCAACGCTTGAACCGTTTTTTACTATCATGCTTGCCTCCATATTTCTTGGTGAGTCAATCAGGCCTCTTCAGATTGCAGGCGGTCTTGTTATTGTAGCATCGGCAATATCATTAATAAAACTTAATAGCAGGAAAACATTATGACAAAGTTTAAAGAAAGAATCTTTCATCTGGATTTACGCATACAGGTTATGACACCGAAGGCATTGTCTGATCTTGCTGACCATCTTGTAAAAATGAAATTCACAACACTTGTTATTGAATGGGAGGCAACATTTCCATTTAAGAAACATCCGGTACTTGCAAACAGATTTGTCTATACCCGTAAAGAGGTTGTTGAATTCCTTGACTACTGTAAATCGATAGGACTGAAGACACTTGCCATTCAGGCCTGTTTCGGTCATGTAGAATATATTCTGCAGCATGACAGGTATGCTCATCTGCGCGAAGATGAACGGGATATCTGCCAGATCTGTCCACTTAAAATTAACGAAGCGCTGCCTCTTATAAAGGACCTTTTTACTGAGCTGCTTGAAATGCACAATTCTGAATATTGTTATATCGGTTGTGATGAAACTTACATACTGGGGTCATGTCCTGCTTGCCGGGAGAAGGCTGCAAAGAGTAGTAAGTCACAGCTCTACGTTGATTATCTGGTAGAGGTAGTTAAACTCGCAAAAAGTTTCGGCAAGCGTCCGGTAATTCCGGCAGATATGCTTTTACAATATCCTGAGGCCGCACGGGAACTGCCGAATGATACGGTTCTTGTAGATTGGAACTACGGTTGGGAGCCGGGAAGTAAATTTGGCCCGCCTGAACCACTTTTTGCTCTCGGTTTTGAGTTCTGGGGTTCCCTTTCTCTACGTTCCGGTCCTGATAATTATTATCTGCATACATTCGAAAAACACTTAAAGAATTATCATGATTTTATTCCATATGCCAAAGAAAAAGGGTATTCTAGTGTAGTTCTGACATCATTTTCTACGTCTGGTATTTATGGGTTTGAGTGGGATGCGTTTTATGAAACTGTTATGATGCATCCAGTAAGAAGAGTATATCCGCTTAACGGATTTAATATTCTAATGGCCGCTTTTGTAAAGGCATGTGACAGCAATGAACCACTGGATTACCAGCAGTTTATTGTCGATTATGCTATTAGACGGTTTGCTATTTCTGAAAGTGAAGCAAAGCTTTTTAAAGATTCGCTTCTTGCCGATGCTTCTCCGGTCTATAAGCCTAAAGTCGAGTTTTATCAGCCTCCTGCAAAGGTTCTGGCTTCAGTATCTCAAGCCGTAAATGCAATGAATGCAATTATTCCGCATAAAAACAGGCGCGAGTTCGGCCATTTCAGACTTATGTTTGCAATAAGGGAGACATATCTGAAGTTTAAACTGATTGAAGAAACCACAGAGGTCGATTCATTCGGAGATGCTGAGAGAATCCGCGCAATAGCTGGTTTGGAAGAGGTGCTTGCCGAAGAGAAGGTTCATGCAAAAACATACAAGGCCTACATGCGAGGGTATCTGCATCCTGCTGAAATAAAAACTGAAAACAGCTGGCGGATAAGAAAACCGCTTCTGCTTATTGAGCGCCTTTCAAGAGAACGGTAAAAGAGTACAGAAACATAAATAGCTAAGTTCCAGAATGTGGAACTTAGCTATAATTTTTTCGATTGTTTATTATCAGCTTCAAATCAGGTATTATACTCATCAACGCAATGGTTGATGACATAGGTAGCCAGAATTCTACTTTCAATAGCTTTTTTGAATTCCTTGCTCGAAGGATAAACT
>JAEUSG010000124.1 GCA_016788315.1 Fibrobacterota bacterium
ACTATGGTTGAGATTTCAAACATATCAACAAAGAAACTGAGTGATGATATATTTACAAAAGCATATTTGGAGAATTTAAGCAAGTAAACCCACCCCTACGAGTATATATGAAAAAATATTTTATCCTTGCATTGTCAATAATCTTAGTCGGGGCATTGTTTTCACAGGATTTTGATGAAGCTGCGATGTTTGCTGATACTGCAACAGTTACAGAAAAATCCATGGCAACTGACGAATCTATACTTGCCGACGAGAAAAAAACTGGTTTCTCGGGAACTATTACAAGTGCTTTGAATGTAATTTTTCCTAAAAAGGATTTTGATACTCCCCTATCTTCACCATCTCTTACTGCTGATCTCTTTTTGGATGCCAGATTGAAAGGTGGTATCAAGGGTTTTATAAGCAGTGAGATTGTATACGTACCCAAAAATGACTCAATAACATTAAAATTACCTGAAGCATTTGTTGATGTTAATTTCAATAATAAGATCTATGTACGTACCGGAAAACAGGTGCTTCAGTGGGGGCGAGGTCAATTCTGGAACCCAACTGACCTCATTAACGTAGAGCGGAAAAAGCAGGACCAGGAAATTGGACTCAGAAATGGAACTTACGGATTAAAAATTCATGTCCCATTTGGCACGAAGCTCAATTTTTACGGTTTTGCAAACATGAAAAATGTTGATTCACTAGAAAATACAGCCGGGTCTTTCAAGACGGAATTTACAGTAAGAGCAACTGAAATGGCAGTTGGAATCTGGGCAAAAAAGAATATGCAGCCGGTATTCAGTTATGATTTCTCTACGGCTTTGCTTGGTCTTAATGTTGCCGGCGAAGCCTCTTTATTTAGAAAGGATAATGAAAACTTTGCCTCTATTATTGACGACACATTAAAAATAATTAGCGGTGAAAAGAAATGGTCTTCCCGCGCTGCCCTTACTCTTAACCGCTCTTTCAATATTAACGGCGTACCTTCACGTCTGAATCTCGCTGCTGAAGGCTTTTACAACGGAACAGGCTACAGCATAGATTTCATTGAAAATGCCATAAAAGCAAAATCTGAAAAACCGATGTTTTCGCCAATTGAATATGCGCTAATATCAGGTGCATATACACCCATGCAACTGTCAAAATACTATGTCGCACTTTTCGCAACTTACAACAGGTTCATTAACAGCAACATGACACTGTATGTCCGTATAATTAACAATATAGAACAGCAAAGTGCTTTATTATACACCTATCTTGTATATACAGACTTACGGGATATATCTATAGCATTAGGAGCCTCACAAGGATTTGGTGCAAAAAATTCAGAATTCACTTTAGATATGATACCAACCAGCAATCTGAATGTATCATTGACTGCATCGATTTCCTTTTAGGTTTTTGGATTCGAGAACCTGTAGTCATCTACCAGCAAAGCCCATTTGTTAAGCAACTTATATACCGATGGTCTGCTGACACTTAGTCTCTTCATCAGCAGGTTAATATTACCGTTGCAAAATTTAAGTTCACTTATAAAATGTTCTCTATCGTTTGGCAGTAAAGTTCTTTTTTTTCTGGTTTTAGGAGCAACTTCGCTGCAGTTATCATGAATCTCTTTACCAGCAAAAAAGGTCAACTCAGCAATTTCATTTATGGAATCAATTACTGAGCGGATCACAGCAGACTTAAGTTCACGCACATTACCGGTCCACGGATATTGCAGAGCTCTAATTATACTTTCTGAAGTAAACTCTTTAACGTTTCGATTATATAACGCATTGGTTTCATTTAAAAAGCTTTCTGCAAGTATCGGTATATCTTCTTTTCTTTCGCGCAGAGGTGGAATATGTATATGGTACTGATTAAGTCTGTAATAAAGATCAGCCCTGAATCTGCCCTGCTTAATGAGACTTTCAAGCGGTTCATTTGATGCACATAATATTCTGAAATCCAGCTTGAGCGGCTGTTTACCTCCGAGGCGAAACACTTCATGATCCTGCAGAATACCCAGCAGTTTGGACTGTATATCGAGCGGTAAGTTGCTTACTTCATCAAGAAAAAGTGTTCCTCCATGCGCCTGCTCGAAACGACCGGCATGCGATGAAACCGCGCCCGTAAAAGCCCCCTTTTCATGTCCGAACAGTTCCGACTCCATTAACGAAGCAGGGATAGATGCGCAGTCCAGTTTTATGAATGGTTTTTTTGATCTTCGGCTCTCCCCGTGAATGAATCTTGCAAGCACCTCTTTACCCGTTCCTGTTTCTCCTTCAATAAGCACAGAAATATCCGTTCCGGCTGCAGTAAGAGCCCTTTCACGCAGGCGGATAACCTGAGAAGAATTGCCTATGAAAGTACCTTTATCAGCAAGCATCATCCGCAATGTTTTCCGTTCATTCTTAAGTGCATTCAAATCTGCGTGAAGATCCGTGATATCTGTGAGAAGAAAAAGCCGGATGTTGTTGCCGTCCCATGACGCATTTACTTCAAGAGAACGGAAAATCTTCTCTGTTTCACCATATTTAAGAGCAAGAACTCTGTCACGTTGAGGAGTCTTTTCTTTTACTTTTTCCTCTACTGAACGGATACATATTGATTTTATTGTAACATTTTGCCCAGGTCGGACAAACAGATATACAGCAGAATCATCGGATTCTTCAAACCCGTCGGGAGAGATCCAGACTCCGGCAATACCATTTTCATCAGAGAGAATAATCTTACGTCCGGACTTAAGTGTCTTGAATTTTTTAAGGACGCCGGACTCAACCCTGGGGATATCGGCAGTAAATATAGGTGCCGATCTGTTTTTTATCTGTATAAAGGTTCTGTCCTGAACCTCTAAGTAGGAAATATTATATCCTGTCATATCCGGCAGACTTAATGCAGCTCTGTTAGTATGTGTTTCATCACCGTTAAGAATCAGATTAGGTATCCCTCTATTATTCGATACATATTCAATTTCAATTGATGCTTTATGTTTTTGTAAATTCAAATCGGTATTAATCTTTAAACAGAAAGATGATGAACTGGACGTATTGTAAAGATGAAGCCCTTTGCTGTTCTGATGAATCATCTGCTCAAATTCACGATCGGCAGTCATTACAGCTGTATATTTTGTTTCGGGAGTCCACTTAAGAAGTAAAGGCCATGAATCCGAATCAGCATTTGAACCACCCGCAGATTCCTCCGCACCAAAGGAACCATCCTTAATCAGAATCTCCGCATTTTTACCGAGCAAAACCTCACTGCCGTTTTTTATCTGCATTATATTCATCAATAATTCTGTATACCCTGCAATCTGATTTTTGTCGTTTATGACAAAAGCAGGCATTGAAGAAAATGAACGCATCTGATAAAAAATCTCGTTAAAAGAGATAAAACCCTGGAAACTATCTTTTGAAATCTTAAAAAGCATAAGAGAGGTCAAAGGATAGGTGCACATGAACCTGCCGACATCTGACTTAAATTCCAGTTCATTTTTAGAAAGGAACATTCTGAAGAAAGTGGTTCCAAGTTCCTTTAACAATAGTCCGTAGAATTTTGGATCCAGACCGCCAATTACATCACGATTATTGTCATCTGCAAAAAATACATTGAGATTTTGCACCTCTCCCATTTCAAAAATATCCTGCGCCCGGTATTTTGATAAAAGGTCGCAATAGGATCTATAAAAGTGGAAATCTTTATTGATGATGTTTTTTACATAGCCTCCAGCGTCATAGCTGATAGCTATATACCTCGTTCGGCAGAATATTGATGTCGTTAAATTATCAAACATTTATATATAAATATATTAATTTACATGTATTTATGATATTTGTATTAGAAAATAGCCTAATTAAGCACTTAAATTACGGTATAATTGTTGCATTTGTGATATTATCTACACAATAAAGGGGGCCTATGCGTACGATAATCTCTATGCTGTTACTATGCGCTGCTAATTTTGCAGCGATCACAATCCCGGTTGAAATTAACAATTGGTCCGATGTAGCCAGAACAAACGAACCGGTCACAGCCGGCATCCCGCTTCCGAAGGGAACTGTGTACAACCTTTCCGATCTGCGAATTACAGATGCGTCTGGTACAACAATCCCAGCTCAGTTCAAACCACTATCTAAATGGTGGGGTGAAAAACTCTCCGGGAAAAAGAGTGAGTCATCAATAAAGTGGGTACTTTGCGATTTTCAGACAACTTCAACATCAAAGGGGAGCACCCCCCTATTCGTTAAAACTGATGCCTCAACTGTAACAGCACCTGCCTCTCCTATAAACTTAACAGAAACTCCGCAGGAGATTACGGTAATAACCGGGCCAATTAAATTTACAATTTCAAAAACGAGATTCAATCTCTTTGATGCCCTCTGGATAAATAAAAACGGAAACAAGCTTTATGAGGATAATGAGAGATTAATTCTTCCGGGAAATAACAACGGCGGTTTCATCACAGCCGGCAACTGGACTGAAGGCGAATGCGCTTCAGACATTGTTCACAAATCATTCAAAGCTGCACCAAAGCGTGTTGTTATCGAAGAACAAGGGCTATTAAAAACAGTTATCCGTATTGAAGGCAGATATTATGCTGATTCTTTGGGTGTAACACGAGGCCTTTACGGATGGCAATGTTTCATTACTGCATATTCAGGAAAATCTTTTGTGGACGTTCAATGGGCTCTCACAAATGATTATTTAGAGGGCACAAAGCCGAAAGAAAAGAGTGCAGCCGATGCCCATACCGTATATGTTTGGCCTTTCAAATCACATTCATTATCTCTAAATCTTAATCTTGACAATGCATCAGCGCAGACCTACTCTCTGCTTGCAGATAATGAATTAAACGGTACTGCAAGTACAAATGCAGCTACTCTACTGCAGAAAATCAACTCATTTTCCACAAATACAGGAACCTCAGGAACAGCAGCTAAAGGCGGTGTTTCTCTGGGCGACGGATCAATGGGTATGCGTGCCGTTATACGTGACTTTGCACAGAGTTCACCAAAAAGACTTTCTGTTTCTAAAAACAAAATTGATATCGAATTCCTTCCAGATACCTCAGGATCATCACCATACAGCCTTGATCCATTCACCCGTGATAATTGCCGGATGAGATTTGAATTCTTTACAGGCAATGCCTCTTCAGGTCAGCTGAATAACCTCTACTCAACATTCGAGACACCTCTCAGAATGGTTGCATCCGATCGGGCATGGTACAGAAATACAAATGCATGGGAACGCGGATTCGGAATTCCCTTTGAGAGCACATACAACAGAAAGGCGCCAGCAAGCTGGACACGCTATACAAAGCCCACAAACGTTAACTGGCAGAACTATGGCCAGATCGGTGAATTCAACGGAGGCGGAGATCATGAAAATCTCACTACTTGTTTCTGGAAATATCTGCTGACCGCCAACCCTGGCGACTTTGAGAGTTATGAATCAAAGGTTCTGTGGTTCAATGATCGCGTTCAGTGTCATTTCGGATACGATGTCTGGCAGAAGTTCAGCTGGTTTCTCGATCCGCTCGCTAACATGAGTCAATACAGATACTGTCATGAAATGTTCGGCACAAATGCCTATCCGGTGATAAAATCTTTTACAGGATACACTCTTTCGGCAGATATCGCCGCTTCACACTTTCCGGATGACGGCCATATGACACAGCTGCAGCAGATTGAATACTATCTACTCACAGGAGACCTCGCCACGAAGGACGCCATTGAGAACATGGGAGCACGCGCCGCAGGGCATATTTACGGCAGAGTATATCTTCTGCCGGCAAGCTACGCAACATACAAATGGGGAAGTGATTCAGCTAAACTGGACAGCAACTTTACAATTCCATACGGCCCGCG
>JAEUSG010000143.1 GCA_016788315.1 Fibrobacterota bacterium
AATTCCCCAAGAAAAGCGGTTTTATCGTCATCTGGAAAGTCGATAGCGCCTCCGGATTTCATTAGGGCGAGGGCTATAGGAAGGTCGTATGCGGAGCCCTCTTTTCTGATGTCGGCAGGGGCAAGGTTAATTACAATACGGAGCGGTGGGAGGCCGTATCCGGAATTTTTAATCGCAGAAAAAATCCTTTCTCTGCCTTCTTTCACGGCAGTATCGGGTAAACCAACGAGGGAATAACCCGGTAGTCCTCGCGAGGCATCTACCTCGATAGTTACTGTGTACGCCTCAATACCCATCACCGCGCTTGATCTCATAAGTGTAAGCATAATTGTCCTTTCATTAAAATTATATATGCCTGGGAAGTAATATATGGGTTTCATGTGACAAAAAATGTCGCATGTCAAAGATTTTCTTCTATTGTTATCAATTACGTATCTTTTTACTCATGAAAAGAACAATAGTATCGTTTATGCTTTTGTTTGCAGCTATGTCTGCAGCGGATTCGACCTATAACATCGATCAGAAGGCCTTTCTTAAAATCAATGGATGCCGTAATAAGGTGTTTGATATTGTTTCTCCGGGAATTTCCAATCTTCCTGCGATTCCAGGATTTCTTTATCTCTATTCTGCCGGTTATGGTTTGTATAGGGATGATAAAGAGGCTTTGGACTTTGCTACTATTGGGGTTGTATCAGCCTCGGCCACTGTACTGGCGAATCAGACCATAAAACTTTTTGTTAAGCGAGAGAGGCCTATATTTGCATTGCCGGAAGCTCAGGGTAGTTATTCGCATGGCATAACAGTAAAAATTTTTCCCTCTGAACAATATTCCTTCCCTTCGCAGTCTGCCTCCCTTGCGATGTCAACGGCAGTTGTATACGGAACCGCCTATCCGAAGTATGATTGGATCTTTTATTCTCTTGCAATAGTTAACGGTTGGTCAAGGATATATCGCGGCGCACATTATCCCGGGGATGTATTGGCTGGTGAGATGCTTGGAGCTTTAACAACTTTCGGCACCTTGTATGCAATGCGTAAGCTAGATGACCGTTATGATATTCGGAAACATAATCTTCAGGTTCCGTTATTTACTGTCCGTCGTAGTTTCTAGATACATCTTCTACCGGCTAACTCAAGCCATTAATTTCCCCGCAGTTGTATTGAAAACGAGTTCAAAAATTGTAATGTTAGTGGTGATATAACCATAAAAGACACGTGTCCATGGAAATAGAAGTGTCGTTATTTTGCTAAATTTGGCGAATTAATGTTGGCATATAGTTTGCGAGTGAGTATTTGTTTTATAAGTGAACTAACATAAAAAGGGGACGCCATGAACATTCTATCGACCTTATTTTTTGTGGCATTATTTTATGCCACTTTACCGGCCATTCCATCTTTTCCGGGCGCTGAAGGGTGGGGTTCGGTTGCAACCGGTGGACGCGGTGGTAGAGTAATCATTGTTGATAATTTGAAAGATGCCGGCCCCGGTTCATTACGCGCCGCACTTTGTGACACGGGAAAACGGATTATTGTTTTCCGCGTTTCAGGCGTCATTAACCTCACCTCAAGTCCGGTCAATAGTTTCGCACGGCTATTCCAAAACATTAAAAACTCCAACTTCACACTAGCAGGTCAAACTTCACCTGGAGGCATAACTTTGACTTCAGACGTCCGGATTTTGGGTTCCCTGGCGCCTGAATATAATAGTACCGGGCCAAAAAATTTTATTATCAGGTTCCTGCGACTTCGCTGTACGAGAAATGCTGATTTGGATTGTGCCACTTACCCCGCAACCTGGGATGCAGCTCAATATAGTGACGTTGATAGTATGCTCATAGACCACTGTGACTTTTCCGGAGGGGATGATGGTACCTTTGATATTACTGGCAGCAAGAATTGGACGGTACAGTGGAGCACTATAACAAATTCTACCTATCGTTGCGGTGATCATGGCGGAACTCTGACTGCCTACACTCCAACGCACCATATTACACTTCACCATAATCTCTGGGCACATCATGAGGTGCGAGGTTCGCTCTTCCATTGGAACAAACTCCCTGCTCCGGAATATGGCATGATTGATTATTATAATAATGTCAGCTACAATATGTGGGATTTCACTCTGATGATTCAGGATGGTGGGACAGTCAATTTGAATTGCGTTGGAAACACATTTGTGGAAGGGCCACAAAAACACTACTATAGTAGCAACTATCCTGATTATTGTAACCATCGTTACACAGGTGATATCCAACTTCAAACTAGAGTGGTTGGTTTTTTTTCCGATAATCGGCACTTGCAGGAGAATGGTGCAATTCGCAATGTAGATACGGCAAAAACGGCGATGTCATGCATTAAAACAGCAACGCGCTTTGACATGGGCCCAGTCACAGTCTCTCCGGCAGATGTTGCTTACGAACAGGTTGTTCACAATGCTGGCCTATGGTATCAGGATTCCATGAGTCGTAGGGTAGAGAATGAGGTTCGAACCCGAACAGGCCGCCATCGCAATAATCTGGCTCCATTTGTAAATGCAGGACCGCTTCCGCCAACCGATACTGATAATGATGGAATGCCGGACTTTTGGGAAGATGCTATGGGATTGAATAAAAATGGCCAGGAGGATGCCAGTGCAGATAAAGATGGTGATGGATATACAAATATCGAAGAATATATAAATGACCTTGCTCTGGCTCGAATGAGGTTGCCATATGACAATCCTGTAAATCCAATTCCGGCAGAATGGACTGCCAATCCACTTATCAAATTA
>JAEUSG010000147.1 GCA_016788315.1 Fibrobacterota bacterium
TCGCCTACAGATTTCAGAAAGGAATATACCTCAGCGTTTGTTTTGTTAGCCTCTTCAAGATCAGCCTTTGCCCCTTTTTCAGCGCAGATAAGATGGTCGCAATGAATTGTAGCCGGGACAGCGGATGTAGCCCTCCCAGCCTGCATAAACTGGAGTAGCGCCATCTGAGCAGTTGCATCCTGCATAGCAACACGGTCAGGATTGAGATCTACATATGTTTTACCTGCCTGCGGTGCAGCTTTAGGCATTTCAGCAAGATGGTTATATAAAATCTTTTCGGCTAATGTTAATGGTCTGTTTGTCAGCTTTCTTGCAGCAGCAACCCGTTCATCCATTCTGCTGTATACTTTTTTTATCATGTCAATGTTTTTTGCGGCCATTATTTATTTCTCC
Organism: Fibrobacterota bacterium; assembly: GCA_016788315.1. GTDB lineage: Bacteria > Fibrobacterota > OXYB2-FULL-49-7 > OXYB2-FULL-49-7 > JAEUSG01 > JAEUSG01. The sequence goes on from JAEUSG010000147.1 coordinate 394, forward strand.
CGTGTTGATTTATACAATTCAAATTCATATAATCTGCACTCAATTTTAGCACTGAAAAATGGAATTCTCCGCTTTGGAGCAAGCCCCACTTTTTTCAGCAGATCCATATTGCCTGAAAATACATAACCCATCGATCCGGCGCATCTCTTTTTGAAGAAATCACCGATACTTTTATAGGTATCAGCAAGCTCATCTTCATTACCCAACCTGATGCCGTATTCCGGGTTAAGAATAACAGTAAACGGTTCATCGTAAAGAGTTGTATCTTGATAGGCGCAATACTCAAATCTAAGGAGTTCCTTCACTCCCGCTTTTGAAGCATTTTCCTCTGCAGCTTCAAGTGCTTTTTCATCCCAGTCGCTTAATGTTATCGGTAAGGATTCAGGTGTTAACTGCCCCTCTTTCAATTCCGAAATGCACTCATCGTAATATCCTTTGCGGAACTTCTTCACGTGCATGAAACCGTAGTTTTTACGTAATAGTCCCGGTGCTTTTTTGACAGCCATCAGTGCTGCTTCAATGGCAAGTGTTCCACTGCCGCACATCGGATTTACAAAGGGCATCCCGGGCTTCCAGTTTGTTGCCATAATAATTGCTGCTGCAAGAGGTTCCTGGAGCGGTGCGGCATAGG
>JAEUSG010000149.1 GCA_016788315.1 Fibrobacterota bacterium
GTTTCAGGAAACTCTCCATGAGTTATCTGATTGTTTTTAACAAGATGAACCTGCACAGGATAGTCATCCATGCCTATTGCATTGTACCATACATCAGATGTATTGATCATTCCATTGCCATTACGTAGCGATGATGAAGCTTTATGCCTTCCGCAGTAAAAGAGTGCTGCATTTTTGATTGCATCATAATATGAACGGATCACATTTATATCGCCGCTCTTCTGGAATAGCGCCCAGACAGCATAAATCTGCGTGGGAAGGGCTGTTCCGTGCTGTACAAAACCGCTTCTCTCTCTGTCGCATTCAAGATACTGGCTGATATTCCGCTTAGCCCGCTCTTCTGAAACCTCTATCTGCCCAATTGCGGTTAAACCTGCATCCCAGGTGTACAATACAGGAAAGGCGCATTTAGCCGGCGATTCTCCGACAACAACCTTGTCTGCTATACGAAGCGGATAGTTTAAGGAGCTCAAAAGATAAGCGGCAATGTGCCTTACCGAATTTCCAAACTCAGAATCATATGTTCTGAACCGGACAGATTCATAAGCTGCACGAGCCCGAAGCATGATTGACTCAAATCCTTCATCCCTCAATTTACGCCACCGTTCGTCCGCCTCTGCGATTGTTTTTCCATTTACCACTGCAAAGTAGACTAATCTGCGCTCCCCTTTTTCAACATGCAGTGGCTCTAATTCAATCTTCATGGAAGGTTCACAAAGGAAATCAATCGAGTCGGAATTTTTCCCGGCGGGTTTAAGAATCTGTAAATGATGCTGCATATTTTCATTAGCTGTAAAATCCGCCACCGTACTTCCGCTGTTGCACCATGGATTATCAGCACCAATGACAAAACAGCCATTCTGACGTAGTTTTCTATCCTTGACAAGAGCACGACCCTCGCTGAAAGAATATTCAAGTCTGCCGGGAAATTCTGCAGATCTGGTTACCCATAAATCAGGACAGGCGCCACTTGACGCTACGACATAGCAGTCAAATGCGATATCCATCTTATTGACGGAATCGGCGGCGCATAAATTACCATATATATTTCTCTCATATTCTTCTTTAAGGAAAGCGCTGTTTTCAGGATCAAGCACTGTCAGCTGCAGCGAATGGCTTCCTTCCGTCAGCTTTCCTAAAGGCACTTCGAGCCAATTCCAGCCGGTATACGAACCATATTCATCTGCTGTTTTAACAAAACCGGCTACCGTTTCCTTACCGTCAATCTCTATGCGCCAACGCTGCAACCTTGCACCTGTTTTGCTGTAGCGGATATACACAGATGCGTCTTGGATATCACTTTTCAGAGAAAAATCATATTTGGCGGAATCCCCAGGCCACTCGCCTATACCGCCCTCCAACACTCTCTGATTGGATGCAAACAACATTCTCCTTACGCAAACTGGCTCACCATCAAGTGCGTAGCTATTATAAGAGACCAGCGATTTATACTCATCTGCCTGTATCAGCGCGGAAGGCTTTGGCGTTTTAACTGTCATGGATGGGCGCTCCCATTCATGAACAAGTCCTGTTTCCAAAACTGCTTCAATATCTTTATCGCTATTGTTTACCAAATCAACAGAACAGACAAAAGAGTCATCTGAGAGTACGCTGAACTCTGCATCAGCATATACATCATGTTCCGGTGATAAATAGTACCTTAACGTAAAAAACCGCAAATCAGGCGATGCTTCCAGATGTGTCCAACCGTATGTATCCGCTGCCATCAGCGCTTTTACACCTCTTCCATCTTTAAGAGAAATTGACAATGGGAAGGAGACAATAGCGCCATTATGTCCGGGAGGTATTAACGATAAGCCCAAAAACCTTTTTGAATAGGGACCGAAAGTAGAAAGTTCCATATTACTCAAAGATAAATCAAGAAAGTGTTTTTGTCGCTGCTTTTTTTGGTAACTGCACCTTACCATAACTATCTTATACCGGATACTATTATGGCACGCCAACAAAAAAAGAAATTTGCATTTAACCGAACTGTATTGATTGCACTTGCAATAAGTGTCACAATTCTTATCATTGCAGTCATAGCTGTCAACAAAATCTACGATGGTCTGAAGCCTGGCATGCCGTCCATTGCCCAGCTTGAAAAAATAGAACCCAACCTCATTACAAGGGTCTATTCAGCAGACGATTCTCTTCTTATGGAATTCTATACTGAAAGAAGAATATGGCGTTCATTTAACGATATTCCGCCGCATGTCTATAATGCAGTTACATCAATCGAAGACAAACGATACTGGAAACACTGGGGAATGAACATATATGCCTGGCCAGGCATTGTCGCGGGCTATGCGGTAGCGGGAAAAAAGATGAGAGGCGGCAGTACACTTACCCAGCAGCTTGCAAGAAACATCTATGCATCAATCGGCATGGATAGAAGCCTAATCAGAAAAATCAAAGAGCTTTTTACTGCTTTCCAAATTGAGCGGACCTATACAAAGCAGGACATCATGGAATTCTACATAAACCAGGTCTGCATGGGCGGCGGTGCATACGGTTTCCAGGCTGCGGCACAGAAGTTCTTCGGAAAAAACAAGCTCACCGATCTGACAGTAGCGGAAGCTGCTACTCTTGCAGCTGTGATTCAGAGGCCTGAATTCTACCGCCCGGATATTCATCCGGAAAATGCATTACGGCGACGCAACCTTGTACTCATGAACATGAAGCAGGATGGTCATATTACCAAAGATGAGTATAAAAAGGCGATTGCAACTCCCATAAAAACTGTTGCTGCAAAGGATAAAAAAGGCAAGGCACCCTATTTCACAGAATATGTCCGCCAATATCTGGAAAAAACCTACGGTGCAGAAGGTCTGTACACAGGCGGCTACAAAGTTAAAACGACAGTAAATTATAAAGGACAGAAAGTTGCAGAAGCCGTTGCCGACTCACTTGTAAATGTCTTTCAGCAGCAGGCGGATCGACGTTTTATAGCAATTATGGGATTAACAAAACGGCTTGGTCTCCCGGCAGACACATTATTAAAGGACATGCCCAGGTATGCCGCCATGATAGATACACTGTTTGGCAACCGTTACTCAAAAACAGAAATGGAACCTGACGAAAACGGTGAAATGAAACCAAAGCTCATCAAAAAAGGCTATCCCGACTCTCTTCGATATCGCCGGGTTCAGGTTGCATTCGTTGCCTTAAACAATAAAACCGGGGCAATTTTGTCCATGATAGGCGGACGGGACTTCGATGAATCCAAATTCAATCGCGCAGTTCAGGCATACAGGCAACCCGGTTCAGCTTTCAAACCTTTCATTTACACAGTTGCCATCGATCAGGGAATTCCGCCAACAGAACAAATTCTTGATCAGCCATTTGCCATCCGTGACCCTGTTCAGGGTGAATGGCAACCGCATAATTACGACAACGAGTACAGGGGCTTTATAACGTTGCGGAAAGGACTTGCACTGTCAGTCAATACCGTTGCAATCAAACTACAGCAAAAGGTTGGAACACGGGCAGTCGTTGATTTGGCCGCAAGAATGGGACTCGACGGCAAGCACATGCAGGAAGTTCCCTCTCTTGCTATCGGATCATGTGAAGCTATACCCATTGATTTGATATCAGCATATAGCATCTTTCCGAATGGAGGAGTCCGAGCAACCCCTTATGCCATCGACACAATCTGGGATCGAAACGGAACGATTGTCGAGGCGCATCGTCCCATCTCAAATTCAGTTCTAAGGCCTGCCACAGCCCGAGTAATGACCTCTGTGCTCCAGGCCGTTGTTCAGTCCGGTACGGCTTTTCCCGCCTATGCTCAGGGCGTTAATTGGCCTGCAGGAGGAAAGACCGGTACCACCAACAATTACACTGATACTTGGTTTATCGGCTTCGACTCTGAGATTACGAGTGGTGCATGGATTGGTTTCGACGAAAAGAGACCTCTTGGAGAAGGCAGAACAGGCGCCAATACCACACTTCCATTATGGATACGCTATATGCTCTTTGCCAAAGACACTATCGGCGCTCCACGAACAGACTTCGCTATGCCATCCGGAGTCAGCCACAGAAGAATCTGTAAGAGATCCTACAAAGCTGCCAGCAGCGGTTGCGACACATGTTATTCTGAATACTTCTTAAGCGGTACCGAACCGGACACCTGCACAATTCACAAATAAAAAAACATCCCCCCTTTTTTGCTTTGAAAAAAGGGGGGCAAGGCGATGCGCCGAGTTTACCGAGGCGGGGTTTGAAAAACCCAAAATTGAGATTTCAGTCTTTTAGAACTTCAGCGCTGCGGCAATTCTTGTGACCATTACGCCATCTTCAGCACCAGCAAGTACGTTGCTGTATGGGAATTCTTCAGAGAATGTTACGTCAAACTTGAGTTTATCGTCAGCAGTTCCGAGACAAATGCCCCATGCTACAGCATCAACAGCGCGCTCCGTGAGCTCTTTCCTAAGCGAAAAGCCGTTCTTTTCCTGTGTAAGGTATTCAAACTCTTTGTTACCGCCAACTCTTATTGAAAACCAATCCCACAACATCTTCTTTTCAACACCAAAGCTGAAAATGAG
>JAEUSG010000188.1 GCA_016788315.1 Fibrobacterota bacterium
GCGTTATGTTCGCTTATTCACCATACGCTGAGTTGTACGAAATATACCACGCAAGACATATATTATGAATATGGAATTTAAAATTTTCGAATAATATTACATGAAAAAGGCTCTATTAATTCTCCTAGGAATCTTTATAACTATGTTCGTCTCTTATTTATTTGTTGAGAAAAAGCTTAACAATAGAAGCATTAAACAATCTATTATTGATTTTTTTTCATCTATAAGTTCTTAATCACTCTATCTAAAATTTGTTTTAAGACGAAAGGCAGCGTGGTATACTTCGTACAACTCTGATTCGCGTATGGTGAATGCAAACATAACATGCCAGCTCAAGCTGACAATTGCGAAATATTTATATTATAGTAGCGCAATTGCAGCTTAGCTGGGGCGTTAAAGTTTGGGGCACCATATGCTGAGTTGTATAACATAAACTGGTGACCTTACCCCATTTTCTTCGTGCTTTCTAAAGTTAGTTTCTCCGCTTGTTTTACCGCATATTCTCTTGGTGTAAGATACTTTAAAGAACTATGTGGTCGCTCATTGTTGTAATGATGCTTCCATGTTTCTATCATCTGTTTTGCTTCATGCAAAGTATCTGGAACCTGTGCATTCATATGCTCATCTCTCATTCGACCATTTAAATTTTCCATATGTCCATTCTGCATGGGCTTTCCTGGATCTATGAAGTGATGAGCAACTCTATTCCCACTAGTCCAAGCCATCAAGGCTCGAGATGTAAACTCCGGACCATTATCTGTTATAATGCGCTCAGGATTACCGCGTAAAGCACAAACCATATCCAACACACGAGTCACACGGGCTCCACCTATACTGAAAGCTACATCACACTCTAACAACTCACGAGAATAAACATCTTCTACATTTAAACAACGATACTTCTTCCCACTCAACAAACGGTCTTCAATAAAATCCATTACCCAAACCTGATTGGGTCTATCTGCCTGTGGTAAACATCCTCTCTCTCCAACTCCCAACTTTCGCTTCCATCTGCGCCGACACCTTACCTGTAAATGGTTCTGGACATATATTCGATGTACTCGTTTCTTGTTCACTTTCTGTATGTCTCGACATATCAAGTAATGCAGCCTAGGTAATCCATAACGAGGATGCCGACGTGTTATATCTCTCATTCGTTTTAATATCGTCTCATTTAACCTGTTTCTTCTCGCTTTGTAGCGATATCCATTTTCACTCAGGCCTATTAGAGAGCAGGCTCGATGTAGTTTAATGCCACGCTCTCTTAGGGCGTTCACAACAGGCCGTCGCCATGAACGCCCTACCATTTTTTTGACAGAATATCCTTCATAGCATCTATCTCAAGGTCTCGATCAGCCAAGAGGCGTTTCAATTTATTATTCTCTGATTCCAGTTGGCGCATTTTTGCTACGTCAGAAACTTCCATTCCGCCGTATTTAGAACGCCATCTGAAAAAAGTCTGTTCGGTAATACCATGAGAACGGCAAAGTTCAATTATCTTGCCGCCATGCTCTGCTGCTTTGAGTACCTTAATGATTTGTTCTTCGGTGTGTCTTTTTCTAGCCATGATGCCCTCCTAATTTGTTTAAATTTAGGAGAAACTCACCTTCAAATGCACGAAGTTTTTGGGGATAAGGTCATGTTCTTGCTATTCCTGTTTTGCTTCCAAGGAATTCTCCCCTCCAAAGCATACTCTGAAAGTGACTCGGTATCGTACCAAAACGCAAGGCAAACTTGGCTAAACAAGGTTGGCGAGAATGAAATGGGAGCTCTTGATGCCAAAGAATCAAAGACATATATCAACATCGTAAGACAATATTACCAAGAACACCAAAACGATTGTGAAGCCAGTTTTGTTTATTGTGCCTATGAATATTACTTCTGGTGCTATGATAAGAGAAGGTCGATGTACTTCAAGAGGAACAAAGACAATAATGCAGAATACGAAAGACTCGTCGATAGCGAAAAGCCCTTCAAACAAAGGCTAAGCAAAATAATTGCTAAATGTTCCGACGCGAATCCTTCGAGTCACCTGCTAGCATTATATGAACTAATTAATTATCCCAAGAAGATGGACGACGAATGGCTACATATTCTGGAACGCATGGCAGAGAAAGACACTTCCAACAACGAACTTATTCTAAGGCTTGCATATGAATACGAGAAGCTACAATTATTTCGGCAAGCAGCCAATAATTATGACAAATTAATACAACGTAACTTTCATAAAACAGAGTATATCAACAAAGTAATCAGCCTTGCAGATAAATTGAACGATCCTGAATTAAAACGAAAACACCAAAAGACTAATAAGGCAAAATAAAGGCATGAGCGCGCGAAAGTCAAAGCCGGTGGCGGTAGACAAACATGTACCAGTTTACGTCATACAACTCTGATTCGCATATGGTGCCCCAAACTTTAACATCCCCGCTCAACCAGACACCGCCCAACCTACTCCGCAGGCAACGGTTCCAACGGCGGTGCTGGTTAGCGGGCGCGTTAGCCGGGGCTTCATCGTGCACTAAGTCAGGTGCCATATTACCCGCGAAACGCAAAACACAATAAAACACCCATGAAATTTAATAAAAACATTTACAATCATTTTTAACAAGGCAATGAAATGAAAACACTTATAATAATTTCAATTTGTTCTACTTTATTGCTCAACTGTGCCAAGCAAAGCCCTGTCGAACCTATTGTTCCCGAGACATTCAACTATCCCCTTAAAATCGGAAATAGCTGGACTTATAAATGTTTTGAAGTTAGAGCAAACCTGGGTCAGTATGATACTATAGCCATGCCAGACCTAACAATCCTGCTCGTAGACACCATGACATACCAGAACATATTGTTTTACCAGGACACCGCTTTATCGCCTTGGTACAAACCCAGACCATCGTATACCGGCATTGACACTAGATCAAATGTCGTGGTCTTGTCTGATTCAATAACGAAGGCCCCAATCATATCAATTGCCATGCCATTTTCACCTCGAGAAGGCTATGCCTGGATCGATTCTCACAAAGTCTACTCACAATATTTAAATCAGCTAATTGGAGTCGAACCATCATATCACTCTCTAACCAAGAAACTAGACATTGCCGTGCCATTCGGCATCATTGTTGATTGCTGGGAACAAGAAATCTTTTCAGACTCTCTGCGCCAAACAAGAAGTAATGTTTGTTACATGAAAACTGGCATCGGAATTATTAAATCAATCGACTCCGCGCCTAATAGAACCCCTTCCGACTCTGGATTACTTTATGTAGTAAGTGAATTAAGAAGTTACAATGTAAATCCATAGATTAAACAGAGAGAATTAATGGAAAACCATAAAAACACGCGGGTAATACAGCACCTAACTTTGATTCGTGCACAATGAAACCCCGTCTAACATCCCCGCTCAACCAGACACCGCCCAACCTACTCCGCGAAAAACGGTTCCAACGGCGGTGCTGGTTAGCGGGCGCGTTAGATACAGTATCACCATGCACTGGTTGTACAAAATTTATGGCTGGGCAATACAAATAATACAAAAAGAGAAAATATAAACGCACACGTAAATACAAAACCATTGCACATCGTGTGCAATAATTTTTAGGGAAATCAATTCATGAATTTCAATTTAAAATCTAATGGTAAAATATTTTTTTCCATTTTCTTTATAATTACTTTATTGATAACTATCATTATCAAATACCCATCAAGAACGAACGAATATGTTAACAAACACTCTGACAGTGCAAAAACTTTCCTTTTCAACACAATGAAGAATATCAACAGTTGTACGTCTATTCAAGAAATTAGGAAAATTAAAGCTTTTAATGAGACGTTTATAGCTGATACAATCGCCTTTCTTCAAGGTATCAAAAATGATTCCTTTACTCTGAGTTCATTTCTACAAATAGAAGGATCAGAATACTCCAAAGACTCAATGTCTCTAATGACACAACTCATTTTAACAAATCCAATTTATTTTAAAAACATATCGGATCTTACCACGCTAGACAATAGATCGATATTTAAAGAAGATACTACAATCGGTTTTACTATGTTCTTAGCTTTACGAGATAATGAATGGTACGTTTCTGAAATAAAGACTATTCGTTCGAAGGATTTTAAAATTAATTGAAATCAATAACACCATTAATGCAAAAATTGCCTCCATTAAACTTCCTATTTTATGTCGGCAATGCGTGTGCGGAGAAAATCGAATTGATAAACGCCCAGCCAGAAATTTTGTACAACCTTGATTCGTGCATGGTGCTACTGCATCTAACATCCCCGCTCAAGCTGACAATTGCGAAATATTTATATTATGGTAGCGCAATTGCAGCTTAGCGGGAGCGTTATCTGCGGCTCATCGCCATATGCAAATTGTACGCAATGTTTACGCCCAAGACAATAAAGGCAATAAATGAAAACAGT
>JAEUSG010000202.1 GCA_016788315.1 Fibrobacterota bacterium
AGACCATCTTTGATTATCATTACTCTCCTGCCTGCCAGATCATACAGTGCCAGCTTGATCTTCATTCTTTTTGTAACCGAGAAAGTAATCTTCGTTACTGGATTAAATGGATTTGGGAACACATCAAGAACATTGCCTGCATTATTTACAATCTTCGCATTATCGGATTTTAATGTAAGTCCTCCCGTTGTACCACCCCACCAACCATCTGTTGAATCACCAATTAACGACATACCAGGTTCAAGTGCAATTAGCGCACTTGCCTGTGTAAGCACACCATATCTACGACTGAGAGTAGAAGGAGCCTTTAATGATGTTGAGTAATAATTTGTTGTGTTCCATAGATCGCTCGATGGGTTTACAAGCATATTCCCATACCAGCCCCACCTATAAAAATCAGTATTGTCTGCTTTAAGATATACACTCACACCAGAGGCTTCCTTAATCCAGTTTTTACGCAGATCTGTACCGTTACCAGCTGGTACTTTTCTAGTTACTGCAAAAGCTTTTCCGGATGGAACCCCGTTTATATCATATACAATCTCACCTAACAGATAAGGTGAAAGAGTCTTTCCGCTTATTGTAAACACATTATTTGGTATCGCTGAAATACCATAATAGCAATAGCCGCAGTAATTGTAATAGTCATTAGCTTTAATCATAACATCACTAACATCACAGAGAAAACGGATATCCTTGATGAATTTATTGCCACTGGCAGTAATGGTCTGGTATGTAGGTAACCAACCAGCATAAACTGAACCACTAAGCATTCTTCCAAGAAGCATATAATAAGCCTTTTTAGCAGGATGCACAAATGCAACAAGTCTCGACCTGTAAATATTTACAAGAACCAGTTCTCCTCCTCGACGCGCTTCGGATACTGAATCGCGGGGAGTGTTTGTAAGTGGTGCTGCCAAATCTACAAGCACAACAACCGCAGGTGAATCAGCCTTTTGTATTGATCTGAATGCCATTTTAATCATATTATACACAGCAGAATCCTGCGCTGGCATTCCGGTATAGTTGACCTCGGAAAGTCGGCCGCCATAATAGAGAGAGGCTTCTGTATTGGTATAACCGGCAACTGAACCTTCAGCTGTGAATACATTAAGCCTGTACTTGTATCTCATAGAATCCAGACATTCTAAAATAGCTCTCTTCTCATTGTAAAAGGAGTTGGATTCATGATTAACAGCCCATGCAAAGATACAGCTTTTTACACTATCCTGTCCCCGATCTTTCAGGAATTTCTTCATGTCAATTTTAAGCGAAAAATATGAAGTATCACCTTCAACAGCATCCAGTCGACCGGAAACACCAACATCGTTAACAGGTTCTTCCGAGCTGCCCCACCTTATGCATGATTTAATATTTGTAAAACCGCTGCCGGAATAACGCAAAACAGGAGATGTGGCTGCAAGACTAAGCCTTCCTCCTATGAGCACAGGAATCTCTTTTACAGTTTTGTCTACTGTCATAAAAAACGATGTGCCAGGCTTAATTCTGCCAAGAGGAATCTCTTCTGACATCATATATGGATCTGCGGCAAACCTGACATGAAGCCTTACCTTCCTCGATCCATTTTTAAAAATTGGAAATACGCGAAGACTGTAACCGCTCTCATCTGTATTATTGTCGGGTTCAAGAGTAAGAATCGCAGGATCCCGTCTTGTAATATTTACTATCTGATTATACGTTGCCTCAGCCTGCCAGCGCGTTATATGCATCGCCGGCTGTTTAAGCGTATCTATCCAAAGCCACATCGAATCGACGATTGCACAACGAGGCAAAGAAAAAGAGGTAAGGACTTCAAGACTGTCGCCCTGACTGACACTTGTGAAGCTGGACACATTAGGTGCCTTTATAACAAAGTCGACATAACCTTCCGCACCAAATTGTTTAAGATTAATGTTTACTGCTTCATTTACCTCCGCCGGCGAGATAATCCAGCCGCTTCTATTTCTGATAGAAGTTGTTGAATTGTCGATATAGGACCAGACCGTTGAGACATTGATCATGAGAATCAAAACTGCAGCAACAACCTTTAAAACCATAAAACCTCCTTTAATGTTTTTCATACTGTCAAAGCAAACAGCATGCCGGAACATCACTCAGAAAGGATTTTTATTGAGTTGTGTGGAAGTTCGGACAAAAAGATCAAATGAGTCAGTTCAAGTCTGACATATTTGTCCGGATTATTTTACATGCACTAAACGGAGAGTCTGTTTTTTAAATGGCCCTGTAAGGACTGCGCAATAGACTCCTGCTGGTAAATTTGCCATGTTATACGTAATCGTTACAGCATTAGATTTTCTAATCTTTTCTGAAAGATCTGCCACACATTCGCCTTTGGATGAATAAACCATCAGATGGCATTTAGACAACGATGAAGAAGGCAGATTAAGCAAAATTTCAGTAGTGCTTTGCAAAGGGTTTGGTGAAGCTGCTATAGATACATAATTAGAATTAATTGTTGAACGCTTAATATTTGTCGTACTTGAGAAACTATCTCTAGATACCGACACAAAATCGAGTAATAGTGCCTGTTTTGCAACACCAGTGCCATTTAGTGAATTATAACCCTTATTTCCAACAGTGAAATTTGTAAAATTTTTCTCACTGTAAAAAGTTCCATTCCTCGAAAAAACAGAGGTCAATTCAGGCAGTCTAACGATCTGCATCGTGTAGCTATAATAACTATAATAGAATGAACAACGATATGTTCTACCAACAGTAAGCATAGAGGATTTCATTATAGTATCAATTTTATTTTCGTACCTGCTATTTCCAACAAATCCTATGACGTGCCCATTATAGAGCCTTCCAATAATCAGCCCCATTCCGTTCGCCGAAGTATTTTCAATTGGCACGTTAGAAGTAGTATCCGTAAAACCGACAAATTGCATCGAATAGAGAGACATTGCCTGAATTGTAAATTCTGTCAAAAACTGGAAATCATATTGATGAGTAACAGGAAATCCTGAATTTTTTAGATTTATGTTTGCATAGCCTGAGTCCCCATTTGTGTTGGAGACCTTATACACACCGTTTATGGTTAAACCACCTAGATCGGTATAGCTGGTATCAATTTGATAACACTTTGATGGATAGTTAGTTACAAATGGTGAAAACGAAGAAAAATCCCATACGGCTTTATATGCATGCAGAACACTCACTGACAAAAGCAATAGGAGTGAAATAGTCTTAAGCATACCATTCTTAGAGCAAATCATATGCCGCTCCTTAATTGAAAATATACCGGCTGACAATCCTTCATGTAGTAATAATGCTTTTCCGAATATAAAAACAGGCGGAAATATGCTCTGGATTCTCTGCCAATGGGCACTTCAACTTTTTCCGGGTATTCAAAATCCTGATAAATTGCATTTAATCTGCTTAAAGCAATATTGTCGAGTTCTTCAGGTATATTATTGGAGTCCATTACAATTATATAACTTAACATTGCTGTGTTGAAGTATGCGCTGTCTTCAAATCTATTCCATCTTAGCACATAATTACCGTTAGCAGTGTCACACGAGAGCGCCGAACCCCAACAATCAGATGAAAAGCCTGACAGAGGAATTAGCCCTATTGAGAGATGTGTTTCATCAGATGATTGTACCGCAAATATGTTTGATCCGGAAAACTTAACACGTCCATTCTTAAAGCTTTTAACCACAAGCCGATACCCTGTGTCGGCAGGTATGTCATTAAAAACAAGCGTTGTCTCTGCTGATGAAATTGTGATCACTTCAGCTTTAATAATCTTTCCGGAGTTTACGACAATATCAACTCTTATGCTATCAGCTTTTATCGGCTGCTCAATTACTGTCACTTTGACAACCCCCAAAAGAGGCTCTTTGACGGGATTTGAACAGGATGCCATGAGCATCATTACAAGTAAAAGTAAATTTGTTCTCATTTGTACAACTCTATATCATCAATATAAAAGACTGCATTACCCGATTTAGCCTCAATAACTACAGAACTATAACCAGTCGTAATCACATTCTCTGACACCCCTCTTGAATATTCCACACCATCTAGTGCTGCATACGCAACCGATGCTCCCGGAACGCTCTTAATTGAGAGCTGCATCCATTTTTGAACACCTGAATTGATTTTTGCCGACAGTATTCTCACCTTTTCATGCTGCCCGACCATAGACACCATCAACGAGTCAGCCAAAGATTCTATGCAGATTCCAGCAATTGTATTGCCGGATACCAACCCTATTTGCAAAACGGAACCCGTCGAAATTGACTGAATATTTACCATTAATGATAGCATCGCTGTGTCGAGCTGCGTAGATAACACTCTTCGAAGTGATTTACCATTATAGCTTAAGTTCACTTTTAAATAACCGCTTTGGATTTCTGCTCTGCAATCTTTTCTGTTCTGTTCACTGAAGAAGTAACTGCTGCTGTACATGGAAAAGCCTGACGAATCAACCAGAATAGGATAATGTACGTTGCAGTCAATCTTACTCTCCGGCGTATTCTGAACAATAGTCTCACGTTCTACACATGCAACTGAGAGCAGAACAAATAAGAGAACAAGTAATCTGATCACTTATCTCCATCCTCTTCTGCATATCTGTAAATAGTACGAGGATCTATACCAAGATCCCGCGCCGCCGCACTCTTATTGCCATTATTAAGCAGCAGAATCCTCATGATATAATCTTTAGCGAACCGTTCTTTTGCTTCAGACAATGGGAGTATTGCACTATCCTCACCAGCTCCTAATTCAAGATCCTCAGGTGTAATTTCGCTTTTTTCTGCAAGAACAGCTGCACGCATGACTCTGTGTTTAAGCTCTCTTACATTTCCCGGCCAACCATGTTTTAGAATAGCCGACTCAGCCTCTTTTGAAAAACGGAGTTTTCTTTTGCTGTTTTCCGGTGCTGCTGCAAGAAAGGCATGAGCTATCAGCACAATATCAAGATCACGTTCTCTAAGCGGCGGCAACAACAATTCAGCTGCAGATAGCCTGTAATAGAGATCCTGACGGAACCCGTCCTTTGACAGATCACGATTTGTTGCAGCAACAATTCTGACATCCGCTTTACGGCTATTTGGTTCACCGACTCTTTCATACTCTCCGCTTTCAAGAACACGAAGCAGTTTAGCCTGCTGATTTATTGGCAACTCACCTATTTCATCAAGGAAAAGCGTGCCGCCTTCGGCAATACCTATTTTGCCAACGGTATCAGACACCGCTCCTGTGAATGCCCCCTTTTTGTGACCAAAGAGTTCCGATTCAACAAGACTTTCCGGTATAGCGGCACAATTTACAGTAATAAAAGGTTTTTCAGCTCTACCGCTTCTTGCATGTACAAGCTGAGCCAGAAGCTCTTTGCCGGTTCCCGTTTCGCCGCGCACAAGAACGGGCATAGAGCTGGCAGCAAGCTTAACAGCCTGTCTGACCAGTGTTTCCATCTTTTCACATTTATAAAGAAGGGCTGTTCCTGAAAGCTGGCGGAGCGCCCTGTTTTCTTTGTCAAGCGCGGCCAACTTTTCGGCATTTTCTAAAAGCAAAGAGGCCTGCGCGGCAAAAACAGTAGCAGCTTTAAGATCATCTTCATCAAACAGAGAGGCCGCTTTACTGCTTCCTGCATAAAGAACAGCCCTAACAACTCCCTCTTTTAAAATGGGAACAACGAGAATGGATCTGAACTTTAGCCCCATTAAACTTTGCGAAACACCAAGTGAAGTATCTGCCGGAGCATCGGAAAAGAGCATCGGTTTTTTCGATTCCAGAGCCCTTTTAACAAGACTTTTACTTACACCATCAGCTTCATCTATCGAAGATGCATCCATATTACGCATAGCGCTAATTACGAAATTCTCATCATCCCGTACAGCCAGGAAGCCTTTTTCTGCTCCTATAGCTTCAACAAGGGCATCAAGCAACCGTGCGACTGGTTCTTTATCCGGATCATTCAACAACTGAGAGCTGAATTTATACAAAGACTCCATAATATCAATAGAGCCACTGTCATGCTGTTCGATAGAAATGGGAGGAAAGAATGTAAACTTTAAGTTTACTCCGCAGATATTTAACAAATCTCCTTCAGAAAGCTTATCTCGTTTAAATGTTT
>JAEUSG010000209.1 GCA_016788315.1 Fibrobacterota bacterium
AATTTAAAAGTTGACATAATGTGCATAATAGACTTTTCAATGTTTGATGTATAAAATTGCTTGTTCAGATAATCGTGGTTAGAACAATCAACCATCCAAAGCTGATATTGATTATTATTTTTTACAACTAAGATTGAGCAATTACCGTGTCCTACATTAACATGATAACTGTATTCTGCTTTGATTTGGCAATTCTTACTTGTTTGTGTTTCACCATATCGTTTGATGAGTCGACCACGATAAAGGTTACTCAAGAAAAAGGCTCTTTTAGCTATCGGAAAAGAATTCGCTGGGACTAATCCATTTCTTTCTCGTTTCACAAATGTCCCGACTATTTTATCTTGACCTTTTGG
Organism: Fibrobacterota bacterium; assembly: GCA_016788315.1. Taxonomy (GTDB): domain Bacteria; phylum Fibrobacterota; class OXYB2-FULL-49-7; order OXYB2-FULL-49-7; family JAEUSG01; genus JAEUSG01. Next base: position 354 of record JAEUSG010000209.1, read on the forward strand.
AAGTTCTGCAAATGATGTTTCAACAATAGAATCTATACCTTCATTCATATCAGCCTCTTGCACATAAAAAAGCATGGCAAGGTCAGTCTTATTGTTGAGAGATATTAAATCATGGACAAACCAGAGAGCAACCATCCTCTTTTTCCTTTCGCCACAAGATGTTGCATTTTTCATCTAGGCTATTTTGGTATCATCTATCTTAACTAATAGAAACTGCAAATAAACTGCGTCTAACTAAAATCTGTCGGAAGTGATTCTAATAACAAGACTATTATATACATTGTCGTAAATTAAATTACCTACCAAATCGATAATCGTTCGACATATGTTTTGTTAAGCATGATATTAAACCTGAGTTCGTGTCCCACGTCACAATTACACATCCTTATCTTTCGCTGCAACAATTTCAAAATATTCTTTCTAACCAAACTAGTACAGCCATTTCTTAATATCCATCGCGAACATTAAAGTTATTTCTTCCTTTTTTCTGGCATAACAATAGTAACCATACCACTTAAACTTTCAACAAAAAGGAGTCCCCCATGGACATAACTGATCTTCGCATCCAACCCTACAATAATCTCTACCCGTTAGTTGCCCAGTGCGAACTAACCATCGATCACTCTTTACTTCTCAAAAACATCACTATCCGCCAAGCCAAAAGAGGTCTCTACGTTCTCTTCCCGAAATCAATCAGCTTCCCTACACCTGACTTAAAGAAACAATTCTCCAGTCGTATCCTTGCAACGTATGTGATAAATTATGCTGTGGAAAGAGAAGCAGCATGAGCCGCTACACATACAACTCCGCTAAACCTTTACCGCCATCCTTCCGCACTTGCCCACTGTGCAATACTGAGTTCCAGCACGGTGACGGTATGGATGCTTTCACTCTTTTACCCGACGACGATAAAAACATTAACAAGATGTTGGACGATAAGGATCATGAATGTCCAGCCCTTCTTGCACATACAGAATGTATCGAAAACCATTTTAGAAAGGAGTCTTTCCATGCCACAAGTTAAAGTTTGTTTTACAGAAAACCTTACGGGAGAGCAGTTTCACACCCGCCGTTATACGGTAGAACTAACTGAAGATGTAGCTGAACTTTCAAGTATTCCGAGAGCCACTGCCACTCTTTTTGAACTCGCCAAACGTGAAGTAAGTTACCAGTTAAAGAACGCAGGAGCTCAGCAACAGCCACAACCAGCAAAGTCTGCAACGCCACCTGCACCAGAACAGCCTCAGCGTAATCTTGAATTCCCTGCATCTACAAAACAGATCAGCGCTATCTATGCAATTGGCAAGAGCCTGAACATGTCAAAGCGTGATCTTGAGGAATATGTGGGCTGTGAAGTCACTACCCTCAACCTTTCCAGTAAACAGGCATCAAAGTTCATCGAAGGCTTGAAGCATCGGCAGGCTGCATAATGGCTACTATAACTGTAAAGTCTATCTCTTACAGCACATACAGCTCTTACATCAATTGCAGCGAAGCTTTCTGGCTTGCTAAGATTGTTAAGGTCAAACCACTTGGTGTCTCCTCCAATCTCGTCTTCGGCAGTTCGATCCATGCTGCCTGCCAAGCCTATTTCGACTATTGGCGACGCTTCAAGCAGGCTCTACCCAAAGAAACCCTGTATCGGATATTCCGGGCTCATTATTATCGGACACCTGAGAATGACATTCTCTACAGTGAGAAGCAGGGACAAAAGGAGCTCTTTAGCATGGCTGAAGGGCTCCTTTCTGTTTTGGTGGAAGCGCCTATGCCAGAGGAGGTTGTTAGTGTTGAGGCTGACAAGATAATTGACCTGGGTGACTTCAGACTTATTGGAAGAGCAGACCTTGTAACACGGGATAAAGGTGTCCTGACTATTTGGGACATAAAGACCGCTCGTGCTCGGTACGGATGGGAAGAGCTAATCCGTGCGCAGTCTCAGCTATCGACATACGCCCTTGCACATGAAGAACCAGTAAAGCTTGGTGTTAAGCTGCTATTAAAGCAGAAAACACCGTCTGTTGAAGACATTCCTATTGAGTATGACAAGAGCTGCGGTGAGAGCGTCGTTGAAGAAATGCGCAAATGCATAACTGGTATTGAGGCTGGAATTCACTTCAAGGTTAAGTCATTCCGCTGTATCCAGTGCGGGTTTCGTCACATCTGTAAACCATAAGGAGAATTAACAATGCTAGAACTACGTTGTCCCGTATGTAATGCTTCACGTCTATCTGTTATCGGTAATCTCATATTCGCTGGTGACATTTTCCGCTCAGGTATGGACGGTTATCAGCCAGACACCTGTTCAAAGTGTGGTCACGTTTTCGCAGCTTCAACTCTGGAGGCAGCCTAATGAAATTGATATGCTTAATGTGCGATTTCGAATCAGATGAAAACGGTCAGGAGATAATCAGCCACATCACTGAGTGCCACGGCGGTCTGGAGGGCTATCTATCAGTTTTTCCTTTCGCTCCAGTTGTTTCAGCTGGTGTTGAATCTGCTATCATGAATAATGATCCGCTACCGGAATCGATAAAGATAACGGACACAGATAAATCCATTCTTGCCGCACAATATCAGCAGCTTGCCCCTCTTCGGTCGGAAATCACCGTAGAGGCTTAACAAATATCTAACAATTAACACTCTTGAAGGGAGGTGAAC
>JAEUSG010000244.1 GCA_016788315.1 Fibrobacterota bacterium
TCCAAACCGTCCCGGGTTTTCATTAGCACCCTTGATGTAATTGGCAATGCGAAGTGAGAGTGGAATTTTAGGGTTAACAGAGGACTGGGCAGTTAGTGACCAGTTTAATTTATTTCCTCTACGGAATGTTTCGCCGGAATATTTATCTTCTCCATACATTGTTACACCAAAATCAAGTAATAGAGTGTTCCTTCTTTCAAATGCCAAAAACAGATATTCCACCGCCAGTGAAATATTTCCCTCGCTCCCGGGATCATAGACACTATCTGCAACATCTGTTGGAATAAAACTCCCTTTATATAAGAAAGAGCCTCCCAGTCCGATTGAAAGGTCTCCTGAACCAAGATCCTTGAAAACCATTCCGGCTGCGGCGCTTCCAAATATGTCAATAGTGTTATAAAGCGCCCCTTCAGAAAAACCGAGCTGCCTTGACGAAACGTTTCCGGCTGTAAGAAGCTCCTCCCCCGAAAATTTATTCGTTCCTGTCGGAATGTGCACACCCACAGTTCCAAGAAGCATGTTCCGGAAATTGTAGGTAAGACGCCCCTTTAGACCGGAAAGTCTGACAACTGTTGAATTATCCAGCGATGTAAAGGCGATAACAGGTGTTGTGGCTGCATCGAAAGAAAGCTCTTTGTTAAGTGCACATGAATAGGCTAACGGCAATGCAAACAGAGTTGTTGTAACTTCTCCAACACTGACTGTTTTGAAATAGAGATCCCCGTTCAGTTCCGGTGTACGGATAAAGTCAGGCCTTGGTTCTGAAGCCAAAGCAGCGCCAACAATAGTAATCAACAGAAATATCTTTATCATATTATTGAGGAATATCCGGTATCGGCACTTTTACATCTACAGCATTACCATCAGCGGCACCAATGCCGATATTCTGAACTTCAAGAAATCCATTTTTGGCTGGTGTTGTTTCTACAGCTTTTTCCGGCATAAACACTGCATTAGTCATGTTTAAAACTTGAGCGGCTGCTCTATTCTCAGCCGATACTGTGAACATACCTGTTGTAAATACAGCTGTTGGCTTAGTGCCATAACTATTATTACGCTCTTCTTTTTTTATTCTTTTAACAGCATCAGAGGCCCTTTTGTATCCTGGATCACGAGCTGCCGCTTCAGAGAAGCACTCTGCCGCTTTTGCATTATCTCCCTTATCCTCGGCATCCAGCCCTCTGCTGTATGCCAAAAAAGCAAGAACATCCTCTGTTGCAACTACCTCTATTTTTTTCCGCTCTTCCGGTGTGAGAATGACACCCAGCATGTTAACAATACCAAACACCAATGCTTTTTCCATTTTGAAAATGGTTTTAATATCTCCTTTTTCTGTTACGGGAATCATACCATTTATCTCTGCGGTAAGACTTACTGAATTATCATCCGATTTTGAAAAGGAGCCTTTAACGACTGCATCCGCTTTAACAATATGACTCTCTTTAACTGTTGTATATTCATCAAGCGCGCCGCTCTGCCCCAGTGCAATTTCATCTGCAAGGGCGCGGACTTCTGACCTTTCAAGAAGAGTCCACCGTTTCACCTGCGACAGATCTGTTGAAATCATATCTGCAAGCCCCTTTGAAAGAGGCGCATAAGCTGTATCGCTTTCAGAGATAAAAAAGGGCAACACTGCCATTTTTTTAATACTGCCTGATTCGGCAAGAACGGTGAATGACAATGATGAAATAAGCAGCAGTACTTTTAAAATTCTCATTTGACCGTTTCAACCATCTCTTTAATCTTTACGAAATCACTATTTGATGACAACCCTTTTTCGATAGCCTCTTTTTCTTCACTGGTGAGTTTTATTTTTAGATTCTCTGCCATTTTAAATGAGAGCTTCTCGATCATCTTAAACAGTTTTTTGGGTTTACCTGTAACTTCTTCTGCCTTTACAGTTTCTCCAGTCTCAACCTTTACAAGGCGGATATCAATCCTCATTTCGCCGTTAAAACCCATTGTAAAGCTGCCGAGAAGAAGCATTGTTGCACCGGAAAGTTTTCCAATCTGTATTGCAGAATCATCTGAAAGAATACCGCTTTGAACCAGAGCCATCTCTTCTACAATCTTATTCAATTTGGCACGCTCAACAATTTTTAAAGAGCCTATTTTACCAAGCTCAGTTGCCATCATGTCAGAAAGCCCAACTGCAAGAGGCTGCAGTGACTCTTTATTCGTGAGGCTATTGTTTGTAAATGGAAGCACGCCAACTGTTACAGTGGGTTGCTCAGATGAATAGAGAACTGCACACAAAAGTGAAAGATACAGAAAGGCTTTCATAGACAATCAAAATATAAAGCCATGGCCTATGAAAACAACTGATTTTAATGGATTTATGCTTATCTTACCAGAAAAAGCGGTACAGCTTTTTTCTTTGTCTGACAATCAAAAACAGCAAGGTATATTCCTGACGCCAGCGATCTGCCAAAGTTATCCCGTCCATTCCATGTAACAGAGCGATCCAACGCACCAACAGCAATTTCACGGACTATCTTTCCCTGCTGATTGTATATCCGAAGCGAACCTTCAGAACTTCTTATGTATGGTATCGAAATCTTTGTGGTCGGGTTGAACGGATTCGGCGCAGCAACCATCTCTGCACCAGATATTACTGAAAGCCCCTCTGCATCCGTTGCAGCTTTAAGAGCCAGCCAATCTTTCCATGTCTCCCACCCATTTCTCGGATTACCCATATCGTCAAGAAGCCCGCAATCCCGCCAGATCAGCGACAATGAGTCTCTTCCAAGTGCATTTACCCATAGCGAATCAAAGTCAAATGCGGTAAACCACACTGCAAATAGAGCATTCCTGGCAGCGCAAGCCTGAAGAACTGATGAAAGAAATGCGTTCTGCCTCTTTACAGTTCCTCTGAAAATGTTTCCGTGTGCACTCCAGGTCTGTGCTGAATAGCCGCACTCTGATATCGCAACAGGCTTGCTTGTTAATGAAAAGAGATGGGAGACATAATCAGCTGGAAGTGAATCACATAATATTGCACTCATATAGGGGTATATTGAAAAAGCTATGAAGTCAGAGGAGGGTTCAACATCTCTTAATGCTTTAAGCTGGTTAGCCAATGTATCTCCGCTTGACCACTGCGGATAAAAGGGGGTTCCGACAAAAGTTACTCCAACTTTAATTGCGGGATGTGATACTTTCAGAGAATCATAAACATACTTCCGTAAAGAGACAAATTTTGACCACTCACCTCTGTTTTTACTCATAAGAAGATTAACTTCTATGCCAATAGCAACCCACTCCGGTTTAAATAGTTCCACCATTTTTCTGGAGTAATTCAAAAATGCCCGCTTTACAGAATCGCTGTCAAAGGCCTTAGTGCTCCACTCAGGCGGCAGCGGCTGACTTATAGCGTTGTTTCTGTATCCTGCCAGACCGGATCTCTCAAGATTAAGAGGATTGAGAGACAAAAAGACGCTACTGCCGCTATTTTTTATTTTATCAAGCTTAAAGTTAAGATCGTCTGAAAAACTTTTCGGGAAGGGAAGGTTATTATAACATTCTGTCCAGGGAACTCCTTCATCTATATGCTCGCTAATCATGTCGCTGTTTGCGAGAATAGAGTCATACCCGTTATTAACTGCTTCAACGGTGTTGTTATAGGGCCAGGGGGTAAACCCCATCTTGAAGGATCTGTTTTTAGGCAGAATGGCTTTTACAGTGTCTGTTCTCGCTTCGAACTCCTCTCTGTATGCATGAAAGGCAGGCTTTTCCCTTCCATCGCGTGCAATAAACCCCATCGTACCAAGCCATGCCATAAACCAGGGGGCGCTGTTGCCGTACCATGCTGCAAACATGTCAAGATCGCGCTGGGAAATATCATTCAGCCAGAAATAGTAAAAGCATTTTATCTGGTCTGCATGACTATCCCACGCTTTAAAGCTTTCAACAACAAACTGTCTCTGAAGATCCTCTGAACCATTTACAAAGGAGTCGGCAGAGGGACAACCAAACTCTGATATGTAGATTTTCTTTGCTGGAAAAAGTGCGCAGAGAGTATCAAAATCGGTATGCAGTTTTACCGGGTTGACAACCTGAAACATCGTGTCCAGCATGTAATAATTTACGAATATCAGATCGCTCTTCAGATTTAATTCAATAACATCACTGCGGTTGTAGTACTTAAGTCCGAACCATGTGTTTTTGTTGGCTATTTTTATGGAGGGATGTCTTGCTCTGAGGCTGTCTGCGACTTTCCCGTAAAATGCCTTATATTCCGGCCATTTCGCTGGTCGGCTTTTCAGATAGTTATCTGTTTCATTTCCAATTACAAATGCATGCACCTCAACATCTGGCAAACCGGCCAGTACATATTCTGCCGCCCGGAGATAATGCGCAACCACCACTGAATCCTGCAGAGGTCTGTTTTTCAGCTGCTTTGGGACTCTGCTTGTATCTGTGTCAAGTGATGATAAAATTACTATTACCTTCATCGGGTAATACTTGTACATTATGTTGGCATATTTAATCTGAAGATTTGGATCTTTGAGATTTCCCAGCGTATCTTCAACATCATCCCATGCCATATCGAGAGTAGCTACACTGCCGCCTGAACGGTGTGATGTCACCAAAGAGCTGAACATGCTGCCAGTATCACCTACTGATAACTGGAAACCTAAAAAGCGGTCACCCATTGGAAGCGGTCGTTCAAAGGCAGAAATAAATGCGGTTAATGCGATAAGTATTATTAGAGTTTTCATATAACTCTAAAATATGCAATACATATGCCAATATGCATTCTTTGAGTTTGATGCGAAATCACTGTTTTTTGATATCAATTATGATACATTAAACGCTAATGAGTATCAGTTTTGATTTTACCTGTTACGGCTCTTTTAATGCTGGGCGTATCATTTTATGATAGAAATCTCCGATAAATTTACTGCAAAATATCAGAGCTCCTATAAGAATAATTCCGAAAATGATCTGAATACCGTGTTCGTACTTTTGTATGTGATGCAAGAATTTTGTCCAGATTACAACAGACACGAAACAGCCGCCAATTACTGCGGAGAAGTTTTTCCTTATGGACATTCTCATCAGGTAACCTGATATTGAACCGACAACGGGGCCGGTTACAGGCAGGGGGATCATTACAAAAACAAAGAGGCCAATCCATCCGAATTTTTCAATACGGCTGCGGTATTTTTCCGCCCCTTTGCCGATATTTTCATTGGCTCTTTTTAAGACGCGCAGAAAGCGGAATTTTTCTATTTGTATAGCCTGGTTGTAAGAGAGAACAAACAATGCATACATAAAAAAAAGGTTCAATGTCTCAAGGAGCATATTGTACGAAACTGTCTGCCAGAATGAAAGATTCTCTTTGACACAAAGGGCAATTGCAGCCGCCCTCCCGCCAAATGTGTTAAAAAGGAGGACACCTGTTAGTGCCTCTCCAGTTCTTGCTGATTGCACAAATCCGAGAGCAATGATCGAAAACGAAAGTATCAACAGTACGAAGAAAGCGAGTAAAACCCGCCCCTCCGGTAAAGCTCTGAGCTTCTTATATATTGTCAGTAATCGTTTCATGAAGGATATATGATAAGCTATTCGATAGGAATAATACAAATAATGACGATAAATTCTAATAACTCTTTAATGTAAACAGCTTTTCTCCCAACAATAATAAATTGTAAATTGCTTCAATACGACTAGAATATTATCTTTCTAGACTTTTATTCTAACTTATAAATAAAGGTCCTACAATGAAAACACTTCTGATCGTTGCTCTTTTGACTTGTTTTGCAGCAGCACAAAACTCCGAAGAAACAGAATCTGTAGATACAGAAAATTTACCTAAGAGGCATAATCGACTGACCTTTGAATTTGGTTTTGGCAATATGAAAGATGACACAAAGAGCGATGCTCAACAATGGGCAAAAGACTATAATGAGAAATTATGCAATGGCAAAACTCTTAGCGCATCATGGATGTCCTATTGGCCATCATCTCCTTTTGGAATGGGACTTTTAGTTTCAAAGTACTGGGCATCGGCTTCTCAGAATAACCTATCTATCACCTTACAACCTTCTGGACAAACTATTACTGGTACAATGAGCGACGATATCAGCATTATTTTTCTTGGTATTCCATTAGGATTGCGTTCATCTTCCAAGGAAAGCAGTATTGAAATCTCCGGTGATGTTCGAATAGGAGGTCTATTTTATTTTGATGATTTTGCTTTCGCTAATGTAACAACACAATTGTCCTCTCCAACGTTAGGTTTAGGAGGAAGTTTAAGTGCTGAACTAAAAGTGAATAAAAATTTTGGCATATTCGCAGGAGTTACTGGTACGTATGCAAGCGTATCAAGCCTTTACGTTAAAGACGGCGACAAAGAGGAGCTGGACGAACCATTAAGCTTGAACAGACTTGATATCAATTTAGGTATCAGAATTCATTTTGAGACTGATGCTAATAGTTCAAATAATAATTACGAAAGACCATACACACCTCCGCCAAGCTTCAGATAAATAAAGAATTTTAAGATTATTTGGAATTTCAGATCAATTCTAATACTCTTTTCATAACTTCTAATCGCCGTTGCGGAAATTTTAATGATATACGCTTAACCTTGGAAAGTTCCTCTTCACAAAATTTAGCTGCATACTTCAATTCAGCTTTTACCTTCTTAGAATCCATTTCTGTTAGCGCCAGAAGAGTATAGTGCTGAGGAAACATATTCCAGCCGCCTTTACCGTTTCGCCAACTCTTAAGGGCATCCATCCCATCTGACAAATACTCTTCGGATTGATCATCAACACGTGCCGATAAATGGCGCCAGAAACCGCAGGTGCACTTGGGGCAGCAGAAAAATGCTTTTGGAAAACTACGTTTTCCGGTTCTGGTTCTGTATCTACTGTAAGCGCCTAATACTGAACTGCTTGCTTTTTCCAGTGCAAGTTTACTTTGTGAATCATTAACACCCAGTTTCAACAGCGCCCTGCAGCACTCTTCACCCACAATATGCAAAGCTGAGAGTCTGGACGGTGTTTCACCGGTAAAGAGTTTGTAATGAGACATATCATCGTCTGCTGTTGGTGCAAAAAACATTCTATTGTAGGCGCCGGGCTGCCCCTGACGGCTTGCAATAAAGTTGGAAAATATCCGTTTATTTTCTTTTGTAATCGGCCTGGAATAAAAAAAGGATTCGTTAATTTCATCAAGAACATTAATTAATGATCGCATTCTTCCTCCTTTATACTATCAGTATAATTATTATTGATTAACTGATCTTAAGTATAATTAAAAACCTTTTTGTACTTATAAACAAAGAGGTCTTAAAAGACAAACTATTCGACCCTTTAATTCTTTCAGAAAGGTCACGGATAAGCTGTCCTAATGGCAGGATTACCAAAGCGGTAAAAGAGATGAATATTACCCGACCCGCCCTATATAATTATCTGATCAAACATGGTATTGACACAAATCAATTCAGAAAAGGTTTATAGTATTACCTCAACTGAAATCTTTTCCCCTCTGTTGAAAGGGGCCAGTTGTCTGTTCTGAATGGAAGCGCTGGTAATCCATTTGTATTGTAAAGCTGTAATGTCCCAGGATTATTAGCCCATGCATATCTAACGGCAACAGGATTATTTACCTCTCTTGAATTTACAACAACTGTGTTATTTACAATCTTAGCATCCGCCCAGTGAAAAACCTTATCATCACCTGCTATTGCAAAACCATTTATTCTCTCCGAACTCTTCTTTAAGGCTGAACCAAAGCAGTTAAACTCAATTGTAATGTTTTTACCCTTTTTTGTAAACTTTGTGTACTGCGGACCTGAATGAACAATTTTTTCATTATAGGCAATTTTTCTCGCAGCTAACGCAAGTCTCCTTCCAACTTCTTCTTTATTTGCTGGATGAATATCATTTGGATTACCTATGTCAATTGCAGTTGCCAACGCTGTTTTGGGAAGCTTAAGTGCTGCCGTCTGAGACTCACGAAGCTCTGCCCAACCACTCGAGTCCGGATCTTTTTTCTCTGGATAGAAATTGGCCAGCTGTACAAAAAGGAATGGAAGATCTCCCTGTTTCCATTCACGGCGCCAATCTGTAATCATATTCGGGAAAAGCCGTGCATAATCTGCCGCTCTTGAAACATTTGACTCTCCCTGATACCAAATAAAACCCTTAAGCTTATAATTTACATATGGCGAAACCATTCCATTAAACAATAAAGCGGGTGCATCACTTGGACCTATTGATGTATCCGGTCTTTGCGGCAGCAGTGCAGTGTCAAGCTCAGGATCTACTTTCATTTTCCACGTACCATGAAGCAGGCTGACATTTCCGGAAGGGTATCCTGCCGTATCTGCACAAATCATCATATACCCGGTATCAAGTGCAAAGCCTCCACTACCTGTTCTACTGACTACTCTTACGGTTAAATCATTCCAGCCCTCTTTGACTGCATTTACCGAAATTTTATAATCCCTCTCTTTGTGGTAAGCATACATCTCGCCAACATAGGTTCCATTAATCCATGTAAGATCGTGTTTTGTTATTTTGCCAAGAAGCAGTCTTAAAGGCTTTTTACTTAACTCCGCTGGAATATAAACAGATCTTTTATACCAGGCAGTCCCGCAGAACCCCTTCATGCCCGGCAGAGTATCCCAAATTCCAGGGACAATGACATCTGTCCAACCTTTAAGAATTGTATCCGGAAGATACCACTTTTCGCGCATCCCCATGCCTGATCTATATAAAACATTTACCCACTCTTTATATGCAGCTGCTCTTTTTTTCCTGTATTCCTCCTGTGTTGTCATAATTTTTTTCATTGAATCAATTATCGGTGCATAATCTGACAACTTAGCAAAACCTTCCGCACTGGTCCAGGGCTCTATTGCTGTACCGCCCCATGCACTCTGAATAATTCCTATCGGAACGTTTTTGTTATCCCTTAAATATTTACCGAACCAGTATCCTACTGCGGAAAATTTCAGGATATTGTCGCCTGTTGCAGCTTTCCATGTTTGACACTCAGATTCATATCTTCTATTGAAGTCAATGGTCTTTTTTACTTTGAATATACGCAGATCTGATTTCACTGCCTCTTTTGCGGCACTTGCTGCCCATGAAAATTCACCGCAGGAAAATTCCATATTTGACTGCCCGGATGCAAACCATACATCACCAAAAACAATATCTCTTAATGTCAGCGTATCCGTTTCGCTAATTACTTTCATTATGTATGGACCACCAGCTTTTTTCGGCTTAATGTTTACAATCCAGTTACTGTCGGCACCTACTGTACTTTCACCCTTTTCTTTGCCTATGGTAACTGCAACTTTACTGCCAGGAATTCCTTTTCCCCAGACAGGTAAAACAATGTCTCTTTGCAAAACCATGCTGTCTGCAAAGATATTCGGCAGATTTAAATTTCCGCTGAAGCTTAAGCCTGCCAATAAGAAAACCATTATCACGATCCTAACCATTTTTCCCCCTTTTAACGCTGAATGCTGAACTTTCTCATATTGTAATATAATGTACTTCTGGAACAATTCAGAAACCTGCTGACTTTATTAATATTATTGCTGTTTTCTTTTAATACTTTTTCAAGATTTTCTCTGCTGATTTCAAGCCTGAACTTTTTTCTTGCAAATTCCTTTGAAGCCTGTGCCAGATCGCCTACTTCAAGATCGATATCAGAAATCAAATTACCGCTGCAGAACAGAACTGCTCTTTCAATCTGATTTTTCAATTCACGTACATTTCCCGGCCATGTGTATTTTGTCATCTTCTTTATAGCTCTCGAATCAAACCCTATCAGCTCTTTTTTATATTTCGCACAATACTGATGAAGAAAACTGACTGACAAATCAATAATATCTGATTCCCTTTCCCGCAACGGAGGAATGATAAGCGCAACTGTATTCAGACGATAATAGAGGTCCATTCTAAATAGTGATTCATCAACCAGTGATTTTAAAGGTCTATTTGAAGCGGCAATTACCCGCACATTAAGTCTATTGCCCTTTGTTCCGCCTACTCTAGTTACTGTATAATCTTCAAGAAATTTTAGTAACCGTGATTGCAACGGAAAAGGAAGACTGTTTATTTCATCCAGAAAAAGGGTCGTGTTATCCGCTTCCTCAAGTTTTCCGATTCTCCTTTCAGTAGCTCCAGTAAATGCCCCTTTTTCCGCACCGAATAACTCACTTTCTATCAAAGAGGCCGGTATTGATGAGCAGTCTACTGTAACCATCTTTTTATCGGCGAATCTGCTCTGTTTGTGTATATATGCTGCCAGGGCACCTTTTCCCGTTCCTGTTTCTCCCTCTATCAATATTGTAACATCTGAAGCTGCAGCTATTTCCGCCTTTGATTTTATCCTTATAATTGATTCACTGGACCCGCTAAAATCTTCTTTTGTCAGTATTCCATTCTTTGTAAGCTTACTGTATAATACAGCATTCTCTTTCTTCTCTGTTTCATATAATTTAGAAAATCTCTCTTTATCACTTTCAAGTTCAGTGACCTCTCTGAAACCGTAGGCACACACATCTGGAAATGATGAAACTAATACGGGGTGATACAGATAGTGCATAAGAAAGGCTCTATCCTTGAAAGCTGTAAATCTGAAGATCTGCTGCATATCCTCAATTTTACTAGCACTTTCCTCGACACTCCATTCTATGTCTGTTAATAGAGTTCCATCTCTTAAACCTATTGAGAGAAGAGCATCTCCAGTGGTATCGCCTTCAAAATCGAGATAGCTAAAATTGTTCACAACATCTGATCGTTTCATCTCAATAAAATTGTTGTCAATAACCCATTCCCAGGTATACCGCTCTTTTTCAACGGTGCTCTTAAATGGACCATCCCAGATTATATAACCGTTTTTCTTAACTACTGCGATATCTTTACGCATTGCCGAAGGGCCGCAGACAAGCTGATCTGCATACTGTTCACTTCCTGCTTGAAAAAGTGGAGCACTCCCTTTCTCTAGAAATGCGTTGATCGTTATTTTGATTCTTCGATTTTTAAGATTTCCGGCCTTAAATAATTTATACAGCGAATTTCTTTCAGGATCTTTCGCTAACCACCTCTCACTCACTCCCTGTTCAAGAAGCATATAGTCATCTTTAAATTTTTTTTCCTCTTCTGATCTCTTTAGTGTTAGCTGATCTAACCATGGGAAAATCAGATAGTCAACATTCGAATTAAAAATTGCATCATTCTCATTTATACCTGCAAGGGAAGCAAATGACTCATTAAAACCGCGAATTCTTTTCTGGCGATCCACAAAAAAGGTTGGAAGCGAAGGATTGGATGCAAGCGCAGAAATTATTCTTGTTGGTGATATAACAGCCAAATAAAGATCATCAGAAATTCTGTCTATCGATAAAGAAAATAATGGGAGATCGGTTTTGAAGCTGTCTGTACTACGGACATATTTGTAAACGGGTCGGGAATTAAATAGAGTTTTATGATCGATTTTTAGTTCAGAAAGATTATTATAGCCATTGAGATCAAATAAGTCAAAAAGAGTGGCCTTTCTTTCGATTAGCCTGTCTATAATTGATACCTCTTCGAGGCGGCCAAGCGATTTAACCTCTTGAACCCGCCCTTCACTATCAACCGTAAGGATGATAAATCTGCCGGATATCTGGCGCCAGGCAGGATCACCCTCTTTAATCGCAATCAACCCCATATGTAGTAATAATACATATTGTGTCTTATTACTACATAATATTTATCGAAATTTCTTCAAAATATCTGTTTTTCTCCGGCCTGATTATTGCCTATACTTTATATATCGAAAGGAACAACATCAATGAACCCATTAAAATTTATCATCATTCTACTCTTTTCACTCTTCACATATTCCGCCGACACCACACGTGTTTTATGGATTGGAAACAGCTACACCAGCATGACTTTCGACATGCCATCCCTTACAGGAAATATGGCTGCACAAAAAAGTATTCCTTACTTTAAGCAGAGTTCAATTAAGGGTGGTCGCGGATGGTACTATCATTGGAATGAAGACACCGTAGCTTTGCATCTTATCAAGAGCGGAAACTGGGATTACGTTATTTTACAGGATGGTAGCAGCGGCGCACTTGCTTCAAACTTTGCAAACTTTGTTTACTACGGAAAATTATTTACTAACGAAGTTTATAAAGCTGGTGCTAAACCTATTCTGTACATGACCTGGGCTTATGAAGATCGTGTTCCAAAATATGATTCTGCAAACAACCGCTGGCTTCCTTCAATGTACGATACAATACGGGATAACTACTACCGCCTTGCAGACACCACAGGGGCATATGTTGCACCAATCGGCATAGTACATGCAGAAATCTGGAAAGAGCATAAAGTTGATTTGTGGGCCGATGGAACACATCCCAATGCCGCAGGAGCAAACATCTCAGCAGGAACACATTTTGCAACCCTTTTTGGCGAATCACTTCAAGGCATTAATATTATCAAGTACGGAACCACTGACATACCTGACTCTTCACTTGTAAAAGCGATACATAACAAGATCGATTCTGTAATCAAACGTCCTTCTGTCAAACGGTATTTACCGCCATGGAATCGCCCATCTGTATCATCCACTCAATTCATCGGATCTGAGTATTCGGTTGAAAGATTGAATAAAATGGTTGTGACATTGTCAACAACATTTTCAGATGGAACAAAGGATACTGCTTCAAATAAATTTGTCTTCCGTATGCTGGATACATCTGTTGCCACTATTGACTATACAGGCATGATAACAGGAGTTTCTCCCGGTGTCACACAGCTTATTGCGCGCCGCAAGTCAGCCTCTGACACCATTACTGTAAGAGTTAACGAAATTACAGCCGCTCTTGATTCCATTAGACTTTCATTCAACAGATACTCCATTCTTGCTTCCGACACTTTCCCGCTAAACGCTGCCGGCTACTTTACAAAAGGTGGCAACCGCTTCTCTACCTATATAAACAAGCTTGTTACTTGGTCGTGCAGTGACACATCATTAGCTGAAGTAAAAAACGGCGTAGTAATTCCTAAAGGAAAAAGAGGATCGATCATTATCATGGCATCATATTCAGGCAAGAGTGATACGTGCAGAATTTCACTCGGTCCGAAACTTCAATATGCATTACGCATAAATTTTCAGGCCTCTGCTGAAGAGTATAATTTCGGCTGGAAGATTGACAATGTTGGCCAAGGATATAGTGGAGATAATATTCTTGGCTGGCAGAACCACTCTTCAATGTTCTCGTACGATGACAGACTCGGGAACAACTACCTCCTTAAAACATTCACAATGCCTTACGCTTACGGAAACAGAAATTACAGAATTAAGGCACCAACCGGGAATTATATCATTAAGATCGCAATGGGGGACAATAAGAATGGTACTGGAACAAACACCATTTTCACAGCTTTCGGAACTGATACACTGATCTCTTACATAGGAACAGGAAATTTTATTAAGAAAGATACAATTAGCGTTACTGCGACCACAGGAGGCACTTTTGATCTTGTTGTAAAGGGACAGATCTGCTACCTTGTTCTTATTTCAAATGAGGGTGTTGATATTGATTCAGTAGCATGGGATGATGGTGTTCGTCTTTCACCATTTACAATTCAGGAAAATCCTCCTATCACCTCCGTGAGAAGCATAAATGAACATCCTTCCCAACAGCTTTCCTGTGTTGCATATCCCAACCCATTTAATCCAGTAACAACTATTAAGCTATCCGGATTAAAAGCCGGCAGAAAATCTGAACTTACTATTCATGATATCTCCGGACGGCTGGTTGCCGATCTAAGCAGTCATATTTCCAATAATGTCGAGTGGAATGCATCTCATCTGCCCTCAGGAATCTATATTGTCAATTTCAGACAGAACGCTAGAGAATACAGAAGCAGAGTAACACTACTGAAGTAAGTAAAGACTTACTGTGATAGTGTTTTTTATTTAACTTGATTTTTAATGATAGTCGCGAAGGCGGTACCCATTCGTGTAACTGCACCGGGGTTATTTGTCGGTAGTAACTTGACAGCGTCTTTTGCAAAAGTCAAGACTACGGTTGAACCCAGTTTGAAGCGGCCCATTTCATCACCTTTCTTCAGAGAAACTGAGCCTTGTCCGCTTGAGGGATATTTCTGCCGGTATACTTGCTTACCATGAGGCGGTGTAATCGTGCCGGCCCAAATGGTTTCTATGCTCGCTACAATTGTTGCGCCTACCAAAGTCAAAGACATAGGACCAACAGGTGTATCAAAGATACAGACAACACGTTCATTACGGGCAAAAAGGCCTGGTACATTTTCTGCAGTCAGAGGGTTGACAGAAAAGAGATCCCCCGGTACATAGACCATTTCCCGCAATACACCAGCGACTGGCATATGTATGCGGTGATAATCTTTTGGTGACAGATAGATACAAGCAAATGTTCCGTTCTGAAACTCAGCGGCTGTTGCCGAATCGCCCCCTATCAGAGCCTGTACAGAATAATAGTGCCCTTTGGCCTGAATAAGCTGATCTCCAGCAATGGGGCCAGCTTGACTTACAGCACCATCGACCGGATGCGTCAGGATATTGGAATCTGCAACAACAGGACGCATCCCCTCTTTTAATGGGCGGGTGAAAAATTCATTAAAGCTGGCGTAGTCACTCACTTTTTCAAATTTGGCCTCTGCCATATTTACACTATACGCGCGTATGAATAATTCGATTAATGCATGACTGATAAAACCAAGCTTTGCCGATGCAAGATAACCGGCCAGAATGGACATTAAGTGGTTGGGTAACAGATACTGCAATCCAATTTTTATTTTAGTCATAATCGAAAAATAACTTTTTTCGAAAGGTCGGGACTACTTTCCAGGATAACCAACGGTTTGCGATAGAATAATTTCCTGTTTTTCGGTAAGAGCCATCTCTTTTGCAAGAAGTTCTCTATCTACGTAGCCGCGAACGACAGTGGCTAAATTAGCGCTTGCACAGTAAAGATAGACATTTTCAGAAATAAACCCAGCGTCCATTGCTGCATAAAACCTTGAATCATCAGTTTTACCATTCTTGACTTTATCAAAATTGGCAACAAAAATCAAATTTACCGGTGCGGAAGCAACAAAAGGCTGTTTTCCTGTTGCTGCACGAATATCCTTATCTGAAATCTTTTTCAGAGTATGAGTTTTTGCGTCGTACAGAAACAAGCCTTCCGCTAGTGCAGCATAGACATCAATCTCCTGCATGTTCATTGCAGAAGGTGCTGTTCTACCATTCGTTTCCGGTCTGTTAACTCCAAATGCTGCCCACATAAGATTCGATAAATCTTTGGCAGAGAGTGCCGCTTTATCAAATGACCGCGAGGTTTTTCTTTCGCTTAGAACCTGCATAAGAGGTTTCCCACCCGTTTTATCCGGCTGCGGAAGAACTATATCACCGCCTGCAAAAACTGATGAAATTGCTAAAACTAAAACACATATGAAAATTTTTGCCATTTTTTCCCCGCTGCTAAATGAAAGTCCATTTTACTTTAGTAATACTATAATAAAACACACTTTCGTTTAGTAATCTCTTTTGTTCATTTTGATTAAAGAATCACATTTTTTTGTCGAGAGCAATTTCTTCCATCTTTTTTGGCCGTATAAAGTGCCTGCTCCGCGGCAACAATAAGAGATAATTCTGAATTTCCTCGACTAGGTTTTGCTGATGCATACCCAATTGTTATGCTTACATAATTACTTAGTATTGATCTTGGATGTTCAATTTTCAGCGCTGAAACTGAAAGACGGAGAAGCTCTGCTATTGTCTCCGCCCCCTTAGCATCTGTATGCGCTAATATTATACCGAATGTGTCACCATTGAATCTTGCTAATAAATCCCCCGGACGTTTTAATGTTGTCTTTAATTCCTGGACAATTAACATTAAGCATTTATCCCCTTTTTCTTTCCCCAACTTTTCGTAATATATTTGCAAATAATCAATATCAACAAGCAGCAATGATATTGATTCTGATTCACGAACAGCAAATTTCCATTCATGTTCAAGATATTCATCAAATCGATTACGATTTGAAAGACCTGTCGGAACATCTATGTTCGAAAGATTTGTAAGAATTTTATTTATATCTGAGAGCTTGTTGGTAATCGATGATAGCTCTTTTTCTCGGGTAAGACATTTGTCCTGTTCCTTCTTCAGCTTCAGAATAGAAATTACTCTGGCATTTAGTTCTGTTTTACAGAACGGTCGAACGATGAAATCGGAAACACCAGCGTCAAATGCTTCTTTTAGTTTTTCTTCGTGTTTATCATTTGTTAATAAAATTATAGGAATATGTTTTAACTGTGGTATAACTTTCAAACGAAGGCAGGCATCAACACCGCTCATTCCTGTTAGCTCATCGTCAATCAAAAATATATCTACATTATTAACAATCTCATCCCTTTTTTCTATTCTCAGTGTATCTATTGCTGCAGAAACAGATTTTATAACAATAATTTCAGAAAAGCCGGATTCCCGTAAAATGGCTTCTGCAGTTTGAACATTTTCTCCTATTATCATTAGATGAGATTGTTTCATGATAATATAATAATACCCTTTACCGGTAAAATATTGGTTAAACAGTTTATAATCACTGCTAACCGGAAAGCAATTAGCGCGCCAAGTTCTGTTTTTAGGGTATAACGCACATTTTGAGTTTGTTTTCCTTTTACTTATAGTCAATTTCATAAACAAATTCTCATAAATACAGACATCGTATATCTGCATTATTTTTTTTAATCGCATATTATCTCTCTACAAAAATATATTGCGTCAATACGACTAACTTTTTTTGTTAACAATGGAGTAGTAATGATTTCTAAGAGAGTTGCTTTGGAACCATATGTTGTTCTGCTTGAGGATGAATTATCAACACATGAAATGAAACGCAGTAAAGAGAATCTGTGGCAGATTGATGGTGCAGAGCTCCTCTTTTCTCCAACAGCTCAGGGAAACAGCATTGTTTTAAGAGCATCAGCCAAAGCGGTAAAACGAATCGAATGCCGATGGGACATTAAAATAAAAACGGGAACAAAGTTTTTGGGCGACCATTGGGAGCGCGGTTATGGTGACCTGGAGTGGCGCGGAATTGTTCCTGAACGGGTGATGCCGTGGTACGTTATGGCCAATTTCGGTCAGGCAACAGAGGGCTTTGGTGTTCGGACAAACCCGGGCGCCTTTGCATATTGGAAAGTGAACTCTCAGTTTGTCACTCTTGTTCTTGATGTCCGCTCAGGCTCAAATGGTGTGAGATTGGGACAACGCCCGCTCTCTGTAGCCACCATTGTTACACGAGAAGCGAAACCAAACGAGTCAGCTTTTACTGCAACAACAGAATTCTGTAAAGTTATGCACGATGCGCCGCGCAGAACAGCACTGCCTGTATACGGCGCTAACGACTGGTATTTCAGATATGGTGAAAACTCTGAAGCTACAGTTCTTCTGGATGGCTCAATTGTTTCTGAGCTCTCAACCTCTTCCACGAATCGTCCCTATATGGTTATCGATGACGGCTGGCAGCGGAAAACAGATTGGGACGACCTTGATGCCGGCGGAGAACATATCAACAGCAATTCCAAGTTCCCCGACATGGCTGCACTTGCCGGCAAGCTTAAAGCGATGGGCACACATCCTGGTATATGGGTAAGACCCATAACTGCACAGAAGGACCTTTCTGAAAAACTCCTTTTAAAAGGGCGCAGAAAGATAATGGACCCCAGTATTCCGGAAGTATTAGCACTTATAACAAAGAATTTTCAGCAATTGACACAATGGGGCTATGAGCTCATTAAACCTGACTTTACCACTTTTGACTTGCTTGGCAAATGGGGAAAAGACATGGGTGCTGATCTTGCAGCAGGTGAATGGTCTTTTTCAGACTCTAGCCGTACAACAGCAGAAATTATCAGGCAGCTTTACCAGACTTTGAGAGATGCTGCAGGTCAGGCAGTCATTATAGGCTGCAACACAGTCGGACATCTGGGTGCTGGACTTTTTGAGATTCAGAGAACCGGCAACGACACAAGCGGCCTGGAATGGGAAAAAACAAGGCGGATGGGTGTAAATACTTTGGCTTTCAGAATGCCTCAACATGATACTTTCTTTACAGCTGATGCAGACTGTGTCGGATTAACCAAAAAAATATCGTGGCAGCTGAACAAAGAGTGGCTGAACCTTCTAGCTAAAAGCGGAACAGCGCTGTTTGTTTCCTTTGAACCTGAGATGATTGGTTCTGAACAACGAAAGGCGCTTAAAGAGAGTTTCTCCCTAGCTGCAATTCCGCAGCAGCCGATCGAACCCTTAGATTGGATGGATAACATTTGTCCAACCGAATGGCGTTCCGAAACAGAACTTATCTCAAATAACTGGTTTTCGTTAAAATAACGACTTATTCATATAATATTGCCATCATAATGAGCCAAATTGTGCTAACTATTGTGCTTTTGCACATTTTTAGCCATTTCATTAGCTAAATTAAGCGGTTATTTGTTGGTATAACTATTGCGTCGTAATAAATATTGCAATTAACCCTATTTTATACCACCATAAGAAAAGGATCAAAACAATGAGCTATCTACACCAGCTGACACTCGCACTTTTGCTTCTGCCAATTCTTGTTTCAAGTGCTATCAACATACCAATAACGGTCAAAGATGGTGCTTCAGCCGGCAACGAAACAGGTGTGCCGGTAAAAATTGGCGTGCCGCTACCTAAAGGCACAATGGATGACATAACCACTTTACGGGTTACAGATGCCGCAGGCAATACAGTGCCCGCACAGTTCAGCGTTCTCGGCCGATGGTGGCCGAACAGCTCCTCCATCAGAGTGGTGCTAGTACAATTCGCTGCTGACGTCATCTCGGCTGGTAGAACACAATATTACCTTAAAGATGACGGAACAGGAAATTCAGCGGTTGGTCTTACCTATACAGAGACTTCTGACCGTTTTACAGTAAATGCTGGAAAATTGAAGTTTGAAGTTAAGAAAACAAAGTTCAACATTATCGATAACCTCTGGTTTGATGTTAACAATAATGGAACTTTTGAAACTGCAGAGCAGATGATCATGGCATCAGACAACAATGGTGCTCTTCTTGTTGATACAAATGGCGCTTCATTCCGCGATACATCCAAATCAGCGTTGACATTTCAAGTTGAAGAGTCCGGACCGGTCCGTTTTGTTCTCCGCGTTGAAAGTCCAACAGAGGCTTCCGCCAACGGATGGGGCTTCCTGGTACGCATAACTGCTCATCTCAACAAGCCATATGTCGAACTTGATTATTATCTCAAAAATTCCGCTTACGGTGCAACCGGCCACCACCTTAACTTTTCAAGTTTCTCTCTAGTGAACAAAATCAATAATCTTGGTACCGCTACAGTGCGTCTCGGCGGTGTTCTTGCTGATAATGCGGGTGCTTACGAAGGCGCTTTAGGCTCCACAAGCGCCATTGTTCAATCAACAGCCTGGAGAAAGTTTACAGTAAACGGCTCTCTTCAGACCAACCTTTGTGTAGGCTACGCTGATATTTCCGACGGAAGCAAAGGTGTAATGGCTGTTGTCCGCAAATTCTCCAACCTCTGGCCTACTGCTCTTGAAGTGACTTCCGACAAAAAGCTTTCTGTCAATCTTTGGCCTGCAGGACGCAAACATCGTCTTGTTGACCAGACGCGCCGCGCACATCAAATCATGCTCTATTTTCACGGTGCTGCTACACAGGCAGAACTTTTCAAACAAGCCAAACTTTTCCAGCGCTATCCTGTACCTGCTCTGAAACCTGCAGTATATGCCGCTGCTCATGCTATCGGCGATTACGGTGGTATCTATCAGGCCGACACAACATGGAATGAATCTATGTACACACCCGCCGTCATAAATGTAGGTGATTCCAACTACACTGGCTGGTGGAACTGGGGCGGTGACCATGCTCGCCGAAATTCCTCCGGTTACGGTGTATGGCCTTTTCAGGCTACCACATATATTTCCTGCGGCTCTCCTGAAGCTTTCTATTATCTGGACGACAGGTCACGCCACAATGCGGAAATGCGTCCAATGTGGATGGACGGTTATAAGAGTCAGGTCGAACTCGGTATGCTCAATATTGATTATCCGCCTGCAGTCGGCATGAGGCCGCCCAATGCCAATTATGATAACACTACATGGTCATCATGGGACTACATGCACACATGGCTCTATGAAATGAACGATTATTACTTCTTTTCAGGAGAGAAATTCTGCGCAGAAAATATGCGCATGGTAGCAGACTTCATAATGCAGGGCTGGACCCGCTATCTGTACACTACCGAAACTTTCGCCCGTCATCAGGGTGAACCTATTCAGGTTATCTTCGGTGTCTACAAAATGACCGGAGATGTCAAGTACCTTAACTTCCTTATCCAGTATGCCAAATGGGTGGTTGACAATTATACCTCTAAATATGGTGTCTTTGCCCGTTCAACTTTCCAGCAGTGTCTTTTTGCCAACCTCTCCTTTGACCTCTATTTTATCCTGCCCGAAAATACACCTGCAGAACGTGAATTCAAAGAGAGGTACCTGCTCATGCTCGAAGGAGCAAATAATGGACAGGTCTATTGGGGAGGGAATGTTTTTAAGAGTGATGCCGGAGCCGGTTATCAAAATTCCTGGGGCTTTTCCTATCAGTGGGAAAATGACCCTTATACAAGACCTGACGGCGCCTCATACTACACAAGCTACATGATGAACCAGATAGGCATGATCTATTTCCTGATGGGAGACCCAGTTTACAGAAACGCTACAAAACTGATGTGCGTGCCATATTACGGAACCGCTCCAGTAAACGTCACCAGCCGTTCCATGGATAATATCATTTCCAACAACCAGAGCACCGGCAGCTATTTCCGCGTGTCAAGCGCCGCCTGGTACGATACTGCTGCCAAAAAGGCACTTCCGCTTCCTCAGATCAGCACTGTAAAGGCTGCAAGTTCCGCCGCCAAAAAAGTCACTCTTAACTGGACATCTGTGGGAGGAACTGCCTATCGCATACATTATGCGACAAAGCCGATTGTTGAGCGCTTCAGCCCAATTGGAGATGGTACAACTATGTATCCTCATCCTGACACTAACGCCAATGTAACTAATCTTTACAAGTGTTTAGCCATTGATGCAAATTTCACACCGAAAACGGCAGGACAGACAGAAACATTTACCGTTGGTCCTTTTCCTGACAGCCTCGTTGGAAAAAAGATTTACTTTAATATACAGGCAGTTAATATTGTCTCGGAAATTGACCAATACCGCAGTCCATTGTCTAATATCGATTCTATTGTCCTAGTGAGTTCAGGCACAGACAACTCAACGAATGTAACGAATCCAGATTTTTTCGGTATCCGCGAGGTTCATGCTATGAACAGCGGTGAAATCATGGTGTCAATCACTGATCCTGTTAGAATCGATGGTTTGAATTTTGGAGTTTCACTACAATCCATAACAACCAAGTCCTTTCTGACCGTTACATCTGTGGAAGTTGATACTGCCTGCAAAACACTGTTCCGTGTTAAGACCTCAGGCCTTATTGAAGGAAAAGATTACCGTGTGCAGATAAGCGGGCTATCTCCTTTAAGTAAGAGTGCTTCAGACACATTATCGGCCTCATATATTTTCATGGCTGGTTTCGGGCCTAATAAGTACTCGGTCAGAAAATTCAATTTCGGATCGGCGTACAGCGAAAACGGATATGAGGGTGACCATATTTTCAACGGCTCTTCCGGATGGGGTGTCTATCTTACCGGCGGTTGCGGTTACTACACCCCGGTAACGTCCCGCGACGATTTAAGCGGTACTCCTGCGGATCCTGCTAAGTACAGCATGAGCGTCATTACCTGCGGAAGCCGCTACTGGTTCAAAATGCTCGTAAGTAAAGACATCAAGGACTATAGGCTGAAGGTATGTTCGGGCCGTGGCAACTATGCACCTGATTCTGTGCTGTTATTCGTAGAAGGTGTACCTGTCTGGAATAAGGAGGCTTGTGCTGCAGCTGGAAAACAGTGGATATATCTTGACAGCATTCCTATCCGCATTGAAGACGGCATGCTTGATATCGACTGGAGCCAGCTCTGCTATGTCAACCTATGGCCGGTTTTCAATTTCAAGAATGTAACTTTCCATGTAAACAATACAGAAAAAGTAAAGGTCAGTGAATCAAATAAGGCGTTTGTTCAGGTCGCACCAAATCCTTTTAACCCTCTTACACGTATCTCTTTTTCAATAGGTAAAGCAGGTAACATTGCAGGCAATGCAAATCCCAAAATAGCCATTTTCGATGTTCGCGGCCGTTTCGTAGCTGATTTGACTCCTCCAAGGATGGTTGAAGGGCAGATATATCAGGCAGAGTGGAATGCACGAGATGCAAGCGCAACACGCACAGCCAGCCAGGTTTATATTGTACGGCTTATAGTTGGAAATCATGTAATAAATAAAAAGATGATCTTGTTAAAATAGGAGAATAGCTCATGATCCGTTCCTTTTTTCCTGTAAGCTTGATATTTGTGCTTATTACATCTCTCCCGCTCTTCTCATCGGTAATAAGCGATGCTGCCGCCCGTATGAAAGTAAATGGCTGGCTTCCTATTATAACTACCGGTGATGCAAGATTTACTACATCTAACGGAACTGGAAACATGCCTATATTTGTGTGGGCAAATAAAGCGTGCTGGGATTCTATTACTGATCAGATACTATTTATGGGGTGTCCTCACGCAATGCCGACAAACTTTGTTGCCTATGATGCAAAGACCAATGTATGGCGTGATGAAACCCTTCCAGCTCCGGAATATTCTGTAGGCGGTCACGCCTATGATGCTAATGCTATTGACAATGAGGGCAACTACTACCATTTAACCACCGGCAGCGGTAATCCTTTGTGGAGGTACAATACCAAAACTGACAATTGGACAATGATTACTCAGAATGGTACAAAACCTACAAGCTCTTACGGCGCATCATTAAATTACTTTCCTGAAATGAAAAGTCTCGTACATATTTACGGAGGGAAGGTTTCCCGTTTCAACCTGACTACGAATACATGGTCATCAATCGGAACAGCCTCAATGGGTGATTATCACAATTTGAGCGCTTACAATCCTGTCGGAAAGTTTATGCTTCTTGGAGGGGGAAACGGAAGTGGACAAATGCATAAATTGGACAGCAACGGAACTTTAACAGCTATAAAACCCGCCTCTTTCGCAATGGCTGTTGGTGGTCTTACATGCGATCCTGTAACAGGAACATTCCTATTCAAAGGTGACAGCCTTTATGCTCTGAATATGTCCACTCAGAACTGGAGCGCTGTAAACAAATTTCCTTTAACCTCCACTTCGAGCGCCTATGTAGCATGTCCAATATCCGAACTTGGTGTTATTGCTTTCGTCGGTTACGGTACCTATTCTTGTCTTCTATATAAATATGCAGAGGGTGTAAGTATTGAAAGAGAGGTTAAACAGAGTGTTGACGGAAACAGAGTTATGTTCAGCTCTTTTCCTAATCCAATAAATTCCACTACAAAAATCTCTTTTTCCGTTGAGAAAAACTCATCCGTTTATTTTGCTGTCTACAGTGCCAATGGTCAAATGATTAAAGAGATATATAACGGCAGACTAGGTGCTGGTCATCACTCATATAACTGGAATGCAACTGACGGCAATGAAAAGAGAATTGTTCCTGGTGTCTATTACTACAAACTGACTATTGATGGTGTTAAGTTTACACACAAAACAGTATTGATTAAATAAACCCCCCCCCCTTTTTCCCAAAGCGGAAAAAGGAGGGAGGAATATTTTATTTGAGCAGAGTTATCTCTTTCCTGACCGTTTTGCCGTTCTTGGTTACAGCAACTATATACACACCGGAAGAATGATTTTTACCAGTCCATGTAACATTACTGCTTTTCTTATTATCTACGAGATCAGCCACAAGCCTTCCTGTAAGATCAAACACTTTTACCGATGCACCATTAAGCGCCTTGGAAAGTTTTATGTTTACAACAGGATTAAAAGGATTTGGAGAAACTGAAATGGATTGATCGTTAATTTCACCATCTTCCAGCTCTGCCTGAACAGAAATTGCAGAATCAACTCTAAGAACAAATATTTTATCCCGGTAATTGTCTTTGTGCCACACAAGATTTCGTTTGCTGTCGTACATGCAGCCGGAATAGACACCGCTTTCTGAGGATGTACCTGACATTTTTATGTTGACAAATGCATTCGTAGCGCAATTATAGGCCAGTTCGCCATTCAAGCTTTTTGAATATGCAAAAAAGATAATATCCTGTTTTGGAAGATATGCCCCTTCTCTGAGATACCCGGTAGCAGCAGCTGCTGTTGCTGCCAGACTTATGTTTGCCGGTGTCAGCAGGACACAGCGGTTATCGACAAAGCTGTATGAGTAAACTTCAGTCTTGCTGAACCATATAACACGATCACGCTTGCTATCGTAGGTTACACCATTGGCATCAGCAAAGAAACCGGGAAAAGTACCAGTGACGGGAAGTGCACGCCAATTCATCAATGTTGTATCAAAGAGGTATGGTTTGGAAGGTTTGTTGCCGTTACCAAACCAGTTGAATACACCATGAGGAGTGGATATCAAACCGCTATTATAGCCCCATCCGCCGCCCCATGGATTATGAATATCAACCGAGTCCCAGTCCATTTTAACAGGATCATATATCCAGGTATGAAAATCATATGTAAAAACCATTTTATGCAGATTTACATCATACGCATAGGATTTTACTGTATGACAAGGCATGAAAGGACGGTTGGTAAAGGTAAATGGGCCTGGAGCAGGAAAATTATATCCGTCGTACTCAAGAGGGTATTCAGGTCTGTAGCCGATATTCCATCTGTTTTTGGAGATTGAATACTGCGGTACATCCGTTCCGCAATGAGCCACATGCCCGCCCGACCAGGTCAGAATAAGATCGTGTTCAGGATCAAGAATAGCAGTACCCCAATCTCGGTGACCTCCAGCAAGTTTTGGCGGAGTTATCTCAGTCCATGTGTTCAGCGTGAGATTCCGCAAAAACGATTCATTTGCTGCTGTGTCAGGAGCTGCAACTCCATTTGTAAACCATGCAGGATCATTAGCAATTCCGAACGTTGTTTCATAGTAACTGCCTGAATATAAAATTGTATCTGATGCAGCACCGTTTGCGGCTGTTCCTGAGTTGTCAATTGTTGAAACATTACATGCCATTTTATACGTTGAAGGAGCATAGTAATAGACACTAGGTGCAGTATCCGCTAAGGCAACAATGTTATCTGCAGTATCACAGGCAGCATAGTAGTTCATGGATCCATTCAATCCAAGCATGTGCGGCCAGGTTTCAGTTGAACCAAAACGCTTTACCAGTCCCCAAGTATTTGCTCCAACGTCATAAGTCCATATTTCAAACTCATTCATTTGACTTGCTGCATACCTGTAACCGCCCATGAGAACAATCTTACCCTGTTTTGGAAGGTAATACAATCCGTGACCGGCTCTGGGCTTAGGACTTATTGCAGGCATCTTTTTTTCCCATGTGCGCGTATTGCAATGATATATCCAGGTGTCATTCATAATGTAATCCAGGTGGTCGCCTCCAAAGAGTACTATTACATTATTTATGGCATCATAGGCCATCGGAGAGTGTGCTCTCGGTTTAGGCTGAACTGCTAAATCCCTTTTTGTCCAAACCGAAGTCGCAGGATTGAAGGTCCATGTCATTGGACTGCCGTAAGGTTGATCCAATCCGCCGCCGCCAAAAAGAAGAATCTCTTTGTTGGATGGATCGTAAACCATCGAACCCCACTTCAGCACTCCGTCAACAGCTCCGCTGTTAGGATGCATGGAAACAGCGATTGTATCGAACAGCCTTGTAACCGGGTCATAAGTAATTGTCTGATTGTTAAGATAAAAATAGAATTTACCGTTATCGCTGTTCAGACATCCCTGACCGTAAACCCTTGCGTTGTTAAGCACTGAGCTTGGCCGAAGATATCCATTAACGGTTTTCCATGCCCAATAATAGCTGTTAAAAACAGGCATTCCAACACGGCCGTTTCCATAAGCGTAACCGGTACTATCAGCCCAATTGCGCTGTAAGGCATCAATGCTGTCGTTTACAGAGGAAGAGCCGTAAAGCGAGTCGTGAGGAAGTGAATTGATCCATTTGCCCAGAGAATATGAATATGCCTGCACCTGATACATATGGTTTTTGCCATCCTGAGGGAGCGGGCCAAAATTATTTATAAACTCATTTGTTTTTGGAGAATAAAGAATTTGCGAAAAAGAGCCAAGACCATTTTGACCACCAACCACTTTAGTCCACACATTTTGAGCATGCATAGTACCAACCATGGTTAAGAAGAGAAGTGTGATGATTTTCTTCATGGGCATCCTTAGTTTAGGGTTATTCAATCCATTTATATATAACCTTTATAAAAGCAAAAACTATACCTTTAAAATCACGGTAAAATGGCTATATATATTCATTAATTATGTGCAAAAAGCGAGTATTGCTCATTTTGGAGCATTAATTAGTATCTGTTTTGCCTTTTTTTCATTAAATTCTAAAGGCATGCCTTTTGCATATATAATATGGGTAAGTATCAATAACACATTATGGAGGTATAATGAAAAATGCTATTCTTTTGTTCCTCATCGCTGCAATTGCGAGTGCATCTGTCTTGACAGATTCTGCAGCGGTTACAAAACCAGGAGAATGGAAGGAGTTGTCCATTCCATCATGGAATCGTGACATGGATTATTTAGATGTCAACGGAGCATTCGGTTCTACGGCTGCCACTGATTGGAGCGACAACCTGGTCTGGGTCCCATCAAAGAAGCAGATTATTTACCTTGGTGCCGGCCATTTGCGCGCTCATAAATTCATCCGGTATCGTGAATCTGATAATACCTTCTATGGCGATCCCAACATACCAGCCTGCTTTAAAGTTGGCGGTTACGGATGTTTCACGCATGGTTACGATCACCAGAGTTTTGACCCGGTAGCTAATATTTATTATTACAAATCCGGCAACGGGCTTTACACTCTGGATTTGAATACGGAAACGTGGAGTTCAACCGGGGTCTCCATGCCCGGAAGCTGGGGTACTGGCACAGAATTTTTCGAGCATGTCCGTTATCTGGTTGCTTATAATGGAGGCGGGATTTCTGTTCGACATGCGGACAGCACCGTCTGGCATACGATTTCGTCAACCATTGCCGCTGGTCCATATCATAACAAGGCAATTTACAGCGTAAAACACAAAAAGGTCTATTTCGGAGGCGGCAACAACTCCGGCGCCTTTTACAGTATGGATACGCTCTTTAATATCACCCGCCTTGCCGATGTTCCTTACGGGTCAATCCATGTTGCATACAGCTGTTTAACAAGTGATCCGGTTACAGGAACGCCGCTGCTTCAGACAGACCTTTTGAATCCCGGTCATGGATTTTACTCTTATGACACTTCCGCCAATGGCTGGTTTCCGGAAGCACCTCTTCCCTTTCCAGCAGGAACTGGGCGTTTGCTGGCAACACCTCTTCCAGAGCATGGTGTCACGTTTTTCATGTCACCCAGCTATGGAGGGTTCAGGACCTTTCTTTACCGTTTCGCATCTGCATATGATACTCTGCCGCTATCCGGTATTGAGGTTCTGCCTGCATCACAGTCCATTGAACTTTATCTTTCAGCAGAGCTCAAAGTCGTTGCAAGTTACCCTGGAAATCTGAAAGACACAACTTTACGGGCTGTTTATACCTCAATGGACACTAACATCATCCGTGTTTCAACTACAGGAATCGTTACAGCCACCGGTATTGGTTCCTCCAAAGTAATTGTCCGCAAACTTAACTTTAAGGATACTGTTGATATAACAGTTACTGCCAGCACTGCATTACTGGACTCCATTACTTTAAACTGGCAGAATTTCAAGTTCATGAAAGATGAAACACTCTCCCTTCATGCTACAGGCTACTTTACAAAAGGGTCGCAGCACTTTACCCGCCTGCTTGATACAGTTGGCGTATGGACAACCGGCGACAACAGCATTGTTTCTGTTAATCGCGGAGTGTGCATAGGTAAGAGTAAAGGAGGACCTATTAATGTAACTGTTACTTTGAACAGCAAGAGCAGCTCCTGTTCCTTCACAGTAATGCCTAGACCACAGTTTATCAAGCGTATTAATTTCCAGGTCAGCGAAACTCCTTTCCGATATGGATGGGCAGCAGAGAATGGTCAGAACTATAGCGCCGGACGAGGCTTCGGCTGGCAGGGGGCAACAGGATTGACCTCCCGCGACGATCGATCAAGCACGAACTTCCTCTTAAAAAGTTTTGTGGTGCCTAATGCACAGGCTAATTTCCGAATATCGGCTCCGGCAGGCTCTTACATAATACGTGTCGGAATGGGCGATCCTACCTATGGAAGCCTAACTTCGCCAAATTGGACAGTATTGGGACAGGATACCCTGGTGAAACATGCCGGGGCATCGAACACCATACGCGATACACGCATATCAGTTGTCGGAGATAGTGGTTTACTATTGGGTGTGTTTGGTCCCATAAACTATCTCGTATTGATCTCTGATGAGGGAATTGAAATGAATGAGGTAGCGGACGACAGCGTAACCGGCGTTCCTCCTGTTGTGATTACGGAAACAGACCTTGCAGAGGAGTCGAAGGAATATCTTCGCATGTCACCTAGTCCATTTAATCCGTCAACCTGTATTCGCTGGTCGGTATCATCAGGGAACCAGGTATTGGCGTTAGCTCTTTTCGATGCTAATGGACGAAAGGTTGCACATTTTGAAAAATTATCATCTTCAGGTGAACTTACCTGGAACGCTTCTTCGCTTTCTTCTGGCGTTTATTTTGCCCGTCTCATAACCAAACGCGGAACACTGCAGCAGAAAGCGCTTCTATTGAGATAAGAGGTTTTATTTCGTAGCACCTGTTGTTCCATCCGGTTTATTATACACAGGTGCTGTTGGAACACTTTGCGAACCGGAGTAAAGTGCTCTGATTTTTTCAATTATATATCCCATTACAAGAGGTTTCTTTTCTGCAACAGAGGCTGAAGAAATAGCATCAACTCCTGAAGGAATTTTTTCCGGAGGACAGCATGTAACAGGGTCTCCGGAAGTGGTATAAAGGATAAAACCTTTGTAGCCGCTGTTAGCTTTCAGAAATTTTTTGGCTCTATTTTCAATGTCCCAGGCCATACAGGTATTGAAAATCACAATTGCATTCCAATCTGAAACTTTCTCTTTTTTCAGCTTCTTAATTGATGTTATTCTGACAAAAACAGAATCTTTGGAAAGAGAGTCTGCCAGTGCTATGGCCAAGGAATCACGAAAACTGCTAGTAGTTCCAGCTATTAAAACCTTTTTCTGGTATTCAGAAGATCCGAATGTTGTATCTGAAAAGTTTTTCTTAGGCCAGAAGGTTGAAACGAAAGCTGCATTTACTGAATTACATAAAATCAGAACAGCCAGTAACGGAAATATAATTCTGCTCATCTTTTCTCCTTCAAATTTCATAGCCATAAAATATTGCATGACCCAATCTGTAGAATATACAAAACCGGATCATGAACCAATAGATTCTGCGGTACTACTTTTTAAAAGAATATTGAGATTATAAACACTTCTCTTGTTTAGCTCAAAAAAGCTTTATACCAACATGATAATCTAACCAGAACGCTGTTCCTGGTGATTCAACATTCGGTAAAACACTCGATATTAATTTTAAGTATTCTCGATTAGTTTTACCACCATTGTATCCAAATATCTCTGCGTCTGGCTTGTGGTTAACTACAACAATCGATTTATTAAAAGATAAGCCCAATTCCAGACCAAGATATTTTGCAATTTGCCAATTGAAATTTGTTCTTGTTTTAAAAAGTAGTGTAAAAAACTGATCTGTTGGTGTAATATGAACGGCAAAAGTATCTATTGGTTCTCCATCAATTTTGGTTCTAATATTGTATGAAGTGTCAACAATCTCTGCTCTAATTCTATAATAACCACATCCAAATAAGAGATCTTGTGACAAAGAAATTTTTTCATTTATTCTTATACTTTTACCAGGCCCCATTAAATATGAGAAGCCTGGACCCTCTGGAGATGATGGTGCAGAAGCTATGTTCCACAAGTAATACACGCTTTTTACACCCTTCCTAAGTGAAAGATTGATATTTGATGTTCTAGCTTCGTACCACAAATCAACATTTGTATTCCCATTTCTAAAACTGTTTATCAAACCAATTGGAATAATGTTTTCACCTACAACATTCACTAAACCAACTGATAAGCCGCCACCATTTTTGGCGATGTTCAATAATCCAACCTGAGCGCCATACATTGATCCGGAAGCAATATTTAACAAACCGCTCTGCAAACCTATCATTTCAGATGTCGTTCTTTGTATCAAGCCCAAACCAAGTCCATGCAGCTTATTTGAACGGGAATATAGAACACTGTAATTAAAGAAATTTTTTGCAGAATCAGAATTTTTACCATTCACACTTAACGAAGGTATTAAGGAAACGTTAATGGGTAAGGTAACATCTTCTGCGAAACTTAGAGCTGTAAGCAACAGAGTAATCAAAATTGGTTTTGAGAAACGATTCAACATACTTGGCTTTTCCTTTGTAAAATTGGTTAAAGTTTAACTTTTGAGCCATTTAGACCGTTTCAATTGGACTTTTTATCCAAAATATTTAGTCTTACCCAAGTTCTCTTGCCAATTTTCATGATATCATTAGTTTTAATGACTATCTGCTGATCAAAACTTTTCATTTTTACACCATCAACGCTCATTCCGCCTTGAGAAATCAAACTCCTGATGTAACTATTGGACTTTTCACCGTTAAACCACTGTTTTAAAAGATCAAAGGCTGTAATTGAAGAAACCATGCATTCCATCTCTGGAATTGCTTCTGGTATCTGCTTATCGGAGAAGGTCTGCTCAAACCAGAGCCTCTCCTCTTCAGCTGCAGATTCACCGTGGTAACGTTCTACAATATGCCATGCCAACCGTTTTTTCACTTCCATAGGATTGCTGCTTAATTGTGAAGCCATCAACTCTATTTCCGATAAAGAGACCTTTGTGTAAACCTTGAAATATTCAATAATCAGGTTATCCGGCATCCGCATAACTCTACCGAATTTGTCCTTTGGAGAATGATCCAGGGCGATATAATTCCCCAGACTCTTACTCTGCTTCTCCTTTCCGTCAATTCCGGGAGTAATTATTGTAGTAAGGATCACCTGCGCCGTCTGCCTGAATTTCTCCTGATAGAAACGTCCCAGCATTTCATTAAAAAGCTGATCTGTTCCTATGATGGTAAGATCAGACTCAAGTGCCACTGAATCATATCCCTGGAGTATAGGATAGATCGCTTCGTGCATGTAGATATCATCTCCGGCAGCTATACGGCGTTGAAACATATCACGCGATAAAAGTCTGTTATGTGTTACCATCGACAGTAGACTCAATAAATCTCTTGATGTTAATTTATCCAGCCACTCAGAATTACGTCTGATTTCCAGAACTTCAGGTTCAAAACGGAGAACCATCTTTACCTGATTTATAAATAGCTCAGTGTTAGCGGCTATTTCGTCTTGTGATATGATAGGACGCATTTTGTTTTTTCCTGTCGGATCGCCTATACTGGTAGTGTAATCACCAATAAGAAAGATGACTTTATGGCCTAGATCCTGCAGAGCGCGCATCATCCATAGATTTACTGCGTGGCCAATATGCAGCTGAGGTGCTGTAACATCAACACCATACTTTATTCGCAATTTACGGCCGGAATTCAACAACCCTTTAAGTTCATCTAACGAAAAGATTTTGTCGGTTGTTCTGGCAAAATCATTCAATAACTGATCGATACCTGTGGACATACGTACACCTCTCCTGTTTGGTATGGGTAGAAACGCAAAATTAATGGGGGAAAAAGATATTTACCGCTGGGTGCGGTAATAGTAGCGGACAGAATAAATAAGATTTGCGAGGACTGAACTATTCATGACAATAGTATAATCAATATTTCTTAACTTTTCAATTTTTATCTGCTAATCTTCAATTAAATTAGAAAAGGCCAGTTTGTATTTTACTTTATATAATTATTTACCTTGCCAATACTTATACATTAATGTATAATTTCTGTCATTGTGAAATATGGTATAAATGATGCTCTCATTATTGAGAAATGGGCTCCCTCTATGAATGGGGTGTTCACTCTCTCTGATTTAAAAAACCTTCTTAACGAGAAAACATCTGTCATTTTCTATCGTCGCGTAAGACTTATGATAAAATCTGCTATTCTGCGACAATTTATACGCGGCATTTTTGTAACAAAGAATTACAGTAAAGAAATTCTAGCAATGAGAATTAACGAAAAATCTTATATAAGTCTTGGAAGTTCACTTTCGAAATCACTAGTCATAGGTTCTATACCTGATAAGAAAATTTATACTATTAAAACTGGACGCAATCGTGTTTATAGTGATGGAATGTTTACTGTGGCTGCATTCGGTATCAGTTCGCATCTTTATTTCGGCTTTAAGACAGAAAACGAAATAAATATTGCCACCCCCGAAAAAGCATTTCTTGATACTTTATTTTTTTATACAAAAGGATATAAATTTTCATTTGATATTTTCTCAGATATTGATACTACTACTCTTAATAGGAAACTCATTAATGAGTATTTAAAAAAATATAGGAATTCACGTTTTCAAACATTCGTAAAGGGATATCTGCATGAACGAAGCTAATGAAAAACTAATGGCCGAAATCATGTCGCTTTTCGCTGAAACCTTTCCTGCTCAAGCTGTTTTGAAAGGTGGAATGGAATTACGTTTATTTAATTGTCCAAGATACACTAATGATCTCGATTATGTTTTTGTTCCGTTCAAATCAAAAAAGAATGTTGAAAAAAGAATAATTGATGCGTTGAATACCTTACCAGATGCAACAATTACACACAGTCTTAACTCAAAAGTTTTAAGATGTGTGGTTGTACGTATTAATACAAAAGTTATGGTTGAGGTAACTGTTGATACTGAATGCCCAAGCCAGGAAATGAGTACACAGTCAATTTCAGCTAAAGCCGGTCTCCCCCAACGAATTATTCGCATAATGCGTCTTGATGTTGCATTATCCCATAAAGTTGCCGCCTTTATTGAACGGCGATTAATACGCGATCTGTATGATATCTATTTCTTTGTCCTTGTCATGAATGTATCGCCGGATAAGGAAACATTATTGTCCCGACTGAATAAACTTATGATACGCGAAGGTGTTAAAACCGTAAAGAAAAAGATGTCGGTAACTGAATCAAAAAAAATCCTAATCAATACAGCAACTGAGTTAACTAAAGAAAAAGTTTATAGAGAAATGAGTGATTATCTTGATAAACATGAATTATTAGGGCTGGAACATAAGATAAAAATCGCTCTCAATAAGCTTTCTGACAATATTTTATAATCATCTATATGCTAAATCGCTTTAAAAACTTAAGCCCCCAATTAAGATATTTCCTAATCGGCATAAGCCTTCTTGCTATGACAAGCGGGATATTTGAAACCTCCTTCAATAACTTTCTTGCCGATAAATTTAAGATGGACGCCGACACACGCGGCTTCCTGGAGTTTCCACGAGAACTTCCTGGTTTTTTAACAGCCCTTTTCGCAGGTTTGCTCTTTTTTGCACCTGAGGCTTGGGTTGGTGCGCTATCTGCCCTGGCAATTGGCGGCGGAATGTTCGGCCTTGCTTTTCTAGGAGAGGAGTGGTATCCCATGCTCTTCTCTATGACTATGTGGAGCATCGGCGCTCATCTGATAATGCCTATCCGTTCATCTCTAGGAATGAGTCTCGCAAAAGAGGGGCAGAAGGGTAAACGGCTCGGACAGATTCAGGGAGTTGGTATTGCTTCAAGTATAATTGGCTGCCTTGTTGTATGGTTTTTCATGAAGTATGCAGAGAGTGATTATAGCCATATCTTTATAATCGGAGGCATTCTTGCCACAATTGCTGCAATTTTCTTCTTTCTTATAAAGATGCCGAACGCACATCTTGACAGACCAAAATTTGTCTGGAATAGAAAATATTGGCTTTACTATGCGCTGCAGCTTCTCTTCGGTGCCAGAAAACAGATCTTTATCACATTCGGACCCTGGGTTCTTGTAAGAGTTTTCAATCAACCTGTGTGGATTTTCGCTCAGCTATGGATTGCCGCATCTGTTTTAGGATTGATTTTTCAGCCGGCACTCGGCAGGGCAATAGACAGGTATGGAGAACGGACTGTTCTTATGCTGGATGGTCTGTTTACTTTTGCAGTCTGCATGGGTTATGCATTTTCCGATAGAATACCTACCCACGGTATAGCGCTCGCTTTGCTATACTCATGCTTTGTTGCCGATCAACTGTTATTCGGCACAGGAATGGCGAGAGACATCTATCTTTCCAAAATTGTCGTTAAGAAAGAAGACATAGCCCCTTCTCTATCGCTTGGAGTAAGCATAAATCATGTGGTTTCTATGTCAATTCCGACTGTTGGTGGTTATCTATGGATTAAACATGGTCATCCATCAGTTTTCTTCGCTGCATCCGGAATAGCACTTCTTATGACGCTTTTTGCTTCGCGTATAAAAATAACCGCTATTAAAACACATCAGTAATGATGTTAAAGCCAGATTTTATGAGAATATCAGCATTTTATTTGCACATAACATATTCATATTAAATAAGATACAGAATTGCCTTGTAATTTAAAACTAATTATTTTATATTGCTAGGGATGAATAGAATCTATACTTCTTCCCTTGAAAACTATCTGCGCTATTTCCCTTGTGTTGTTATTACAGGCTCAAGGCAGTGTGGCAAAACTACAGTGCTTAAAGGTCTTTCAGATGAATGGAAAAGATATGATTTGGAAAGGCAATCAGATTATGAAATAATAGCGGGAAACCCTGATCTATTTCTTAAAAGTAATCCCGATAAGATCGCTATAGATGAAAGTCAACGCCTTCCTGCACTTTTTCCTGCACTTCGGGTTGCAATAGATGACGACAGGAATAAGAGAGGACGCTATATCATAACTGGATCCAGCTCCCCGGACTTGTTGCGTTCAGTTTCTGAAAGCCTTGCAGGACGTGCAGCAACTGTTGAAATGTCTCCTTTTTCTTTGGAAGAAACAGGTCAGGATTTTTCTGGCCAATTTTTCGAATGTCTAAAGCTTGGTAAGCATGGTCTTGATGGTCTGCGTGATCTTAAATCCCGTAGGGACATTTTCCATATAAACCGTTATTGGCTCGAAGGTGGTTATCCTGAGACATGGGTTAAAAATGATAAACAGTTTCACAAATTATGGATGGAAGAATTTGAAAAAACATACATAGAGCGGGATATCTCGCGTTTGTTTCCAGGCATGAATATTGACAAGTACAGATTATTTGTACGATTACTCTCAAATCTATCTGGTTCAATTATCAACTACTCCGATGTTTCAAGAGCTCTCGGTGTTTCTGCTCCTACTATACGTGACTACATTAGAATAGCAGAAGGCTCTTTTATGTGGCGTCATATTCCATCATATGAAAAAAATGCAGTGAAGAGAATTGTTAAACATCCAAAAGGGTACATTCGTGACACAGGTTTACTGCACCATTTTTTACGGATAAGAACAATGGATGATTTATTATCTCATCCTCGAATGGGACATTCCTGGGAAGGGCTTGTTATTGAGGAAATTATCAGAGGTTTAACCTCAAGAGGAATTTCGTGTGAGTATTATTATTACAGAACCGGCGCTGGTGCGGAAATTGATCTTGTTCTTGAAGGAGATTTTGGAATATTGCCAATTGAAATTAAATATCATTCAGCGACATCGCGACACGATCTTCGTTCAATGATTGAATTCATAAGAGAGCGAGATCTGCCAATAGGTATAGTAATAAACAATGCCGATCGTGTAGAGAAACTAAACGAAAAGATCATCTCAATACCATTTTCAGCACTCTAAAAAATATTGGCCTTTGTAGTCACTATCTCAGTTTCTCAATTGATGTTTTGAAATATCCCTGAATCAAAACTCAATGTATTCATAAGAAGAGACTCGCATTTTCTCATAAAGAATAGCCATATTTAAGATACATATTATGAAACTAACTTTTTCGCACCTCTTTCTTTTTATCCAATTGTCTGCCATTTTTGTTCATTCCCAAACAGATCATGGAGTTCCTGTTGACTCTTTTCCGTCATGGAGAGAGCAGGCATTAATAGTATTCACAAACGCAGTTCGGACTGACCCGCAGGGTTTTCGCGATAAATACATCGGCAACTACCAAATATTATTACCAAAAAACTTTCAGGCTCAGCGCCCTCTATTTTGGAATGTTGCGCTTAACCGCGCCGCCCGTTTTCATTCCATTGACATGGCTACCAATTGTGGAATGCAGCACAATTCATGCGATGGAACAGCCTTCAGCGTGAGGGTCAAAAAATATTACACAGCTTCAGGTTGGCTGGGTGAAAACATTGCCACCGGCTACACTTCTCCGCAAGCTGTTGTTATTGGCTGGCTGAGAGATGACACCGGAACCACTGTAAGAAATCCTTCTGCTGACAGTTCGGCATATGATGGTCACAGGCGTAACATAATGAACTCTGTTTACCGTGAAATGGGTGCAGGCTATGCAAAAGGTGCTGTAAAGTGGTATGAATTCTGGACACAGGATTTCGGCGGCGGGAAAAATATTTTTTCTTCTCGTCCAGTCGTTATTGGATCGCATCTCTTTCTTGAGACAGATAAAATTACATTTATGGTAAGCTACTACGACTCAACTGGTCGCACTCCCCAATCTGCGCAGCTAAATTTAGGTGACTCTGTTTATCCGCTTACACTACATCTAGGATCTTCCAGCCGGGGAAGTTATGCAGCGGCTCTTCCAAAAAAAACAACATGCAGACAATACCATTTTTCTTTTAAGGATGGTTCTGGAAACAGCTGGCGCTACCCTGAAAAGGGCCGCTTTTCCACCTATGGAGAAGGAAGCTGTACACAATACTATTTACCCGATGTTAATACTGCTGAAGAAGCAGCTTATCCTAATCTTTCGGCAAAAAAGAATAACCTCAGAGTCATGAACTCTTCATCGATTTCGATTAATCTACCAGCATCAAGCATCTCTTCAATTTATGTAACAGACCTTTTAGGAAGAAAGATTCCTCTTGTTTTACAAAAAGGTAATTCAGGGAATACTTCTGTGATAAGCAAATCCCCGTTACGTTCCGGGGTATATATTGCTCATATAGAAACCCATTCCGGATTACCAATTAATCTTAAATTTTTAATACTGCGCTAAGAACTTTGATCGTATAAAATCTCTCTATCTCTCAGACCGGCCGTCTCGATACACCGTCCTAACGGACGGCACTCGACGTCCGGGAGACAGGTGTTCTTCTTTTCTTCTGTCTCCCGCACATCGAGTGATTTACCGAAGGTAAATCGTATCGAGATGTGCGCTAAATACTTATCTGACCAGAACCAGCTTCTTCGATTTATTGAACTTCGCCGACATTATTCTAAGTGCATATATTCCGCTTGGAAGTTTAGCCGCGTCCCAATTAATGCGTCCGCTGTTTTTCATGAACTCATCTGACAAATCCATAACAACTCTGCCTCTTGCATCGTAAATTTTCGCAATGAAGTTTTTGTCCTTTGTTATCCCTTTAGAGATATTGATATGTGTAACTGGATTAAAAGGATTTGGATAAATATCAATATCTGATGCAAACGACTCAGCAGGTAACAATTCACCACTCACAGGTGTTCCCTTTGGAATTATTACCGGATTGACATCATTAGCAACGAGATTCATCGGCGTGCCGTTATCTGAAATGAGTACCATGTAACAGAACTTTCCAAAACCGCTGGTATTTGGATTACTGTGAACTATCTCGCAGCCGTTACCGCCAGTGATTTTGATTTTCCTGTCAACATAATTTAGCTGGAAATAAAGGCTGTTGTACTGCTCACTTGCAGGAGCTGCATTGTAATTGATTGTGTCACCTTTATAAGTTATCACTGTCGGATATATGCTAGACACACCGGTGCAGGTACGGATGATATAGTCGCCGTCAGGAGCATCTATCTTAAAGGTCATTGAAGTCACATTCCAGCGAGGACGGATATAGGTTCTAACCAGAGCATTGCCCTCATAAAATGTTCCCGGTGTAGGCACAACCGTACCTGTAAATCCATAGCCCAGGCTAGGGCTATACATTGTTAAACTGTCTATTTCCCATCCTTCAATTTTAGTTACCGTTTCGCCTGTTCCCTGAAAGTTTATTCTCTTGATAAACGATGGTTTTTTATAAATATTCAGCGTAAGTGTATCTTTAAAAGCGCCTAAAGAACCCACGAGCTTAACTGCCGCGCCGCCTGTCAACCCTTTTGCAGAGCCCTTTGTAATCTGCAGTTTCTGCGCATCATAAGTCCACGTTGCCAAAGTGTCAACAATTGCTCTGAAAGTTTTACCACCCTTTTCGAATGTCGCTGAGAGAGCGGGAGCGAAAGCATCTCCAACCAGGTACTCACCGAAACGGTTTACAAATTTCACCCCCTTCAGCGTTGCCTGAGAAGAAACTACTGTTAATGTAATAGTATCAGATAAGCCCTGCTTCATGGCAACAATTTTTGCAGTTCCAGTGTTTACTGCTGTTACCATACCGGCCTCGTTTACAGAACAGACAAATGTATCAAGCGAAACAAAATGGACACAATTGTTTGTATCGGTAAAACCTCCTTCATATTTGACAGCAGCTTTTAAAACGCTAACATCAAACTGCTCTACACTGGATACGCCGGCTGTAAGTTCCACTGAAGAAACTTTTCCGGTATCACCTACATTTGGAGACTCTATCGGGAAATTATCGAATGTTAATGCTCCGTAACCTTTATCATTACGTAAAATAGGTTCAAAATACATTCCCCCCTTCATGATACCATCCATCGGGGAGATACCTTATTGCTTTGCCGTTTTGTGTGCCGGATAATGTGAGCACTATTGATTTTTCGGCTAAATTATGTTTGCCGGCGGTAACCATTCCATATGCTGTATCAAGATAGAAATAATCCTTCATCTTATGACCGGCAGTATCGGCGTCCTGCCAGTAGACAGGCTGGTCAAAGAGTAAAGTTATCTCATCGCGCGCCGCTGTTGAATAATAGGCTCTTTTGATATTAGGCGAAGAGACCCCGGGAACTTTCTGCTGTTCATAAAAGTCGCTACTCACTAATGGATATATCCTGTCTCCAAGTTTACGGTATCCCTTTGTTCCATAGTGGCCGCCATATTCGGAGGCAGTGCCGACAGTTGCGATAACTTCCAGTTTGTCATATGTATTCGCAAGTGTACGCTGATACTCACGGAATTCACAGGAGGTGTTTTCATATCCCGGTAAATCTTTGAACCACATGTTTATCTGACATATGTAAATTTTTTCAATTCCCGGATAATCTTTTATCCACGCTTTATAAAGGATATCGAAATAACCCGGATAGGCCTTTGTCTCCGTAAG
Source organism: Fibrobacterota bacterium (assembly GCA_016788315.1). GTDB lineage: Bacteria > Fibrobacterota > OXYB2-FULL-49-7 > OXYB2-FULL-49-7 > JAEUSG01 > JAEUSG01. The sequence goes on from JAEUSG010000244.1 coordinate 39,642, forward strand.
TGTTCTCGTATCGTTTTCCCCCTGATACCAGAAGAGCATTTTGACATTGTGCTGAACGCCACCAAGTATAACCCTTTTTAAAAGGCTGTCATAATGGTTTGAACCGGGAACATGACTCACAATACCTGTTGAACTTGCACCACCGCTCATTATAGCGACCGGTACATTATGTTCACGGATAATCCTCTCGCCGACACGATGAGGCCATACACCTTCGCTTCCGTATGTCCACGCACGAAGCGGCAGTTCATATGTGCGGATAAATTCATTAGGAACACCAAGTTGACCATCTGATACTGAATTTGACTGACCATTAATTAAGATCACATCGCCGCAAACAATGCTGTCTGCCTTTGCCACTTCTGTTCCATCGAGAAGAATTTTTATCGAATATTCATATAGTCCGCAGCGGATATCCTGCGCTAATCTGAACGCGGCACCCGATGAACCGTAAGTTAAAGCTGCCTCGGCGGTATCAAGTGCAGTTCCATTGCAAGAAAGTAAGAGAGATACTTTAGCATGTCCCGTTTCTGAAACGGACCCCTTTACAACAATCTTTGCCATGTTTGCTGTATCTCTGGCATAAAAATGAAGAGTTTCAGGAATTGTATCAAATGAGATTATCTGAGAAAAAAGAGTTCCGAAAACACTTAAGATGAACAGGGTACTCTTAATCATATATATCTCCTGCGTTTAAAGATGATGTTTTGCTTTATAGATATATATCAGTATACCTAAAATTTGAATGCATTATATTATGTTTATCATGGATAATATTACTGCAATGTAATATATTGTCATATAAAGCTTTATAAACATATTTGGAATTTATTATGACATTAGAGCCTAAACTTTCAGGATTTCAATACAATAATAAGAAGCATACCGACCTGCAACTTCAGGAATGCTGGATGGAGGCGTGGTCTGTACACAAGGTACGAATCCCTAAAGTGTTCACGCTTGATAAGGATTTGACCAATTTTCTTGTGATGATGATGAAAACGCCGGGTAAACTAGGAACTCTAAATGAAATCAATGATGTTCCGGCATATTCACTCATAATTTGGGAGCCTGCTGTCGAGAGAGTTTTTGGAAATGACAACGGACCATTTATCCATTCCTGGTTTTACTGTCTCGGGTCATCGATTGAGAAGCTGTTTAAAAGCAGCCCTGTTCCAAAGAATAAACCGATGCAGATTTCCAATCATGAACTTTTTGATAAATATATACTTCGTTTACATGACGAGGTAACTGCACACGAAGTTCCAAGCGATCGGATAATCCTGAATCTTCTCGATAGTCTGCTGGTTGAAGTTGATAGAGAAATTAGTGTCTCAAATAAGCTTCAGCATATTCCTTCAAACATTCTTGAACTGAAAAGCTATCTCGAAGCGAATTTCAATAAACCAATCACTCTCGATGACCTATCAAAGAAAGCCAATCTTTCTAAAAATCACTTTTGCGCCATATATAAAAAGTATCTGAAAATCAGTCCCATAGAATATTTGATTGACTTACGGATAGAATATGCTAAAGAGCTGCTTAAGAATATTGATCTGACAATGGCGCAGATCTCACAGACGGTTGGGTATGAGGATGAATTCTACTTTTCACGCATTTTCAAGAAACGGCAAGGCATTTCTCCAGCCAAATACAGAAATTTATCGCCGAATCTAAACATCCCTGTTACTTAATCGTCATTAAAATTAACATTATCAGATACTTCTTATTTTGATAAGATGATTTTACGGCTGAAAGTTTTCCCCGCAGAGCGGGCCACCACCAGATAAATTCCGGATGGCTCGCTGTCGGCATTCCAGACTACCGCTCCCTGATTGGTTGCAGAAGTCAGCTGGGCTATACAGTGTCCGCTCAAATTATAGATTCTAAATTGCAGCGGTCGAACTGAAACACCGGAGAGCCGGATATTGACCGAAGGATTAAAGGGGTTGGGCGAAACGGTCAGCTCAGACCCGGTTTCTCCATCTCCGGATATATGGTCGATGGAAGTGGTACCGGAATCAATCGTAAAATATTCAATACGGTCACAGAGCATCAGACGGTCAGGGTAACCAGGAGGCGTATAGTTAGACGAGACGTTAACAACCTGATATGTACCTGCAGAGGCGGTATCTATTGTGTAAATACTCTCCAGTGAACGGTCCGGAGGAATGGTGATAGTTGACATGGTACGCCAACCGTTATTAGTATTCGCTGGGCGTGAAGAATCACGGAGTGAAACCTTTGGAGTAAAGGTGATAGGATAGCTCTGCATGTTATACCAGGTGGCAGAAATTGTTTCACCCGCCTTAAACAGCCGGGGAGTCCCGATAACCCCGCGGAAATCATATCCGCCTGAACCTTCAGTGTAGATTCCGGCAGGGCCGTTACTCATATAACCCACATAGGCATCCATAATCACCCGGGTCCATCCGGCCATTCCGAACCGGTTGGCTGCTGCAGAGGCGCCGTAATCCACAACAAGCTGTGCATTAGGCACGGTGAAC
>JAEUSG010000246.1 GCA_016788315.1 Fibrobacterota bacterium
ACAAGCATACCAACACCATTTGTCGAAGTAACAAATCACCCGAATGGATTATCCGAACAGGGAGACCGGCTTGTTTCTCAAAATACAGTTGTTATAGCTGCTGAAAAGCCATCGGCAGAACCAAATATAAACACCCCGACATTAAAAGCATATCCAAATCCGGGGAAAACTGCAACGAAGTTCTTTGTCTCTATGCCATTGAACAGCACGATCAAAGTCAAACTTTACACATTGTCTGGACAGCTCTTAACGACAATATTTGAAGGAAATTCAGAAAGAATAGCGCATGGAATATCATTCAGCACAGAGAGACTATCTGCTGGTGTTTATGTTGCTGCGCTGTATTCGCTTAAAGGTGAAGAGGCCAGAATTAGACTTAGTGTAGTCAAATAAGCTTCTCTACGATAGCCCGTGTATCGCGGGCTATCGTAAGCTCTTCGTTAGTACTGATAACCATCACCTTTGTTTTACCCGTACTGATTACTTCAGTCCCTTTGGCAACATTAAGCGCTTCGTCAATTTTTATACCGAAAAACTCCATATCAGAACAGACTTTTCGACGTACGTGAGGGCCATTTTCACCAATACCGCCGGTAAATACAACAGCATCAACACCGCCCATTACAGCTGCATATGCGCCAATGTATTTGCGAACACGGTGACAGAATATATCAATAGCCAACTGATGACGTTTGCTGCCTTTGTCTGCTTCAGCAGTGACCTCGCGCATATCATTTGATGTTCCGGAGACTCCAAGCAGTCCGCTCTTCTTGTTAAGCATATTATCCATATCCTTAGAAGATAGTGAGAGTTTTTCCATAAGAAAGAAGATGATAGCTGGATCGATATCGCCGGAACGTGTACCCATTGCCAAACCTTCAAGTGGGGTAAAACCCATAGTCGTATCAACGGACACACCTTTGTCAATTGCCGCAATACTGCATCCATTTCCAAGGTGGCATGTAATAATTTTCAGTTCAGTGACAGGCTTACCGATAATTTCTGCTGCACGGTTTGAAACAAATTTGTGCGAAGTTCCATGAAAGCCATATCGGCGGACACCATTCTCAACATAGTACTCATATGGAATAGGGTAAACGAATGATTTCTCAGGCATATTGTGGTGAAATGCTGTGTCAAAAACAGCTACCTGAGGAATACCTGGAAGGAGTTCACTGCAAACCTCAATACCTCTGAGATTGGCCGGATTGTGTAAAGGTGCAAAGGTACTGAACTTTCTTATGCAGTCAATAACTTTCGAATCGATAAGCACAGAGTCTGAAAATTCTTCACCGCCGTGAACAACCCGGTGACCAATACCCTTAATCTCTGATTTCTCTTTTATAACTCCGCATTCGCTGGACAAAAGAAGAGAAATGATGTTCTCTATAGCCTGCGTATGATCTGCAACCGGTTTAACCTCTCTTCGCTTAGAGCATCCTTCAGCTTCATATGCAAGTATAGCATCATTGGTGCCGATACGCTCAACACCTCCCTTGCAGATAAGTCTTTCATTTGTCATTGAGAGGAACTGGAATTTGATAGATGAGCTGCCGCAGTTGAGAACTAATATCTTCATGGTGTATCCTTATTTTAGGCCAATAAACAACATTTTTTGAGCTTTCCAAGTCAAGGCAAATACATCTTTTCTATGCATTTCCCGGAGTTCTTGGGAAAGGAATCACATCACGTATATTTTCAAGCCCCGTAACGTACTGAATAAACCGTTCAAAACCCAATCCGAAACCGGCATGTGGAACAGTTCCATACTTTCTTAAATCAAGATACCAGGCATAATCCTCAGGCCTGAACCCCATCTCTCGGATTCGCGCCTCAAGTACATCTGCCCTCTCCTCGCGCTGACTGCCGCCGATAATCTCCCCAACACCGGGCACAAGAACATCCATCGCCCGTACAGTTTTGCCGTCATCGTTCTGACGCATATAAAAAGCCTTGATATTTCGCGGATAATCGGTAACTATTACAGGTCCGTTAAAGGTCTTCTCAGTAAGATACCTCTCATGTTCGGACTGAAGATCGCTTCCCCACTCAACCGGATAGGCAAACGACTCACCCGATTTTTTTAGAATGTCAACCGCTTCTGTATATGTGATAGACTTAAATGCAGAGATTGCAATAGATGAGAGCCTGGCTTTTAAACCTGGTGCAATCTTTTCATCAAAATAGTTTACTTCGTCGCTGCACTCATCAAGAGCGCAGACAACGAGGTGCTTGATAAAGTCTTCCGCAAGTTTCATATTACCAGCCAAATCCATAAACGATGCTTCAGGTTCAATCATCCAGAATTCTGAGAGGTGTCGGGATGTATGGGAATTCTCTGCTCTGAATGTAGGTCCGAATGTATAGATTTGACCAAGCGCTGTTGCATAGCACTCCCCTTCAAGCTGTCCACTGACCGTAAGATGTGCCATTTTCCCGAAGAAATCCTGCGAGAAATCAACTTCACCCGGTTTCAAGGTTGTGACCCGAAACATTTGTCCGGCCCCTTCACAATCACTGGCAGTAATTATCGGTGTGTGTACATAATGAAAACCGCGACTTTGGAAAAAATTGTGTACTCCTAATGCTAGCCGGCTTCTGACTCTGGCAACACACCCCATAACATTTGTTCTGGGGCGCAAATGGGTAATCTGCCGCAGGAATTCAAGAGTATGATGCTTTTTTTGTAATGGGAAATCGGGATCGGCAAAACCGTGAATTATTAAACTCTCCGCGCTGATTTCAACGGACTGCCCTTTACCCTGGGAAGCCACAACAACACCGCTTACAGAAACTGAGGCTCCGGTGCCCGCTTTCAATACCTGCTCATTATAATTCGGTAAAGCAGCAGGTATTACAGCCTGAATATTTTTAACGGTGGAACCATCATTTATTTCCATAAATGAAAATCCGCCCTTTGAGTCACGCCTTGTCCTTACAAATCCGTTAACAACTACGCTTCTGCCGAGATATGAATCCGGTTCCCGCAGCAATGTTCTGACGGATACGATGTCAGCCATTATTGACCGCCCATAAAGAGCTGAGCGCCGTAAACCAATAGACCACCTAAAGCCAATACAGCAATAACAATAAGAATCATCATTATTCTGTTAATAAGTTTCACATTAATCTTCATGATTTCTGTTTGATCTCCTTTCCAATTCTCTCAAGATAACTGATTGGGTTTCCCCATTTAATTTCCAGCGTTTCATTAAAAATATTATTTGACATACTCAAATCGCGCTGCATTCTTGAAATACCAGACAATTCCGGCATTAAGGTTTTGTAAATCAAGTCAGTACTGAGCCCCATACCCCGTATCAGTGCTTCTCCCATCTGTACCCTGTTCAGACGTGTACCACCGCCGGCATGCATAATACCGCACCAATCAGATTCGACAAGATTACATATTAAATCGCATAACGCTTCAACAATAATGGGGGTACGGTACTGATCGATGAATAACGGCAACTGTTCATTTTTCTCCAGCCTGCCTATCATCCACTCTGTAAAGCCCGCTTTTTTAAACTTAGATCTTCCCAATACAAGCGCACTTCGAACGATAACGCTATTGTGTGAATATTTTAATACAGCCTCTTCACCCAGAAGCTTTGTCCTGCCATAACCGGACACAGGATCCGGTGCATCATCATAATTATAAAGAGAACCTTTATTTCCTGAAAAGACCATGTCTGTGGAAAGATGAATGAGTCTTTTTGAGTTCCCGCAGAATCTGGCAATAGTTTCTACTGCATCAACCTGAACCAGGTTTGCGCGCAGAGGATCCTCATCACAGGCATTAACAGGAAGACATGTGAGATTTATTATGCAATCTGGATTAATATCGGCAAGGTATTCTTTGAGATCAATTCCTGAACAAAGATCAATCTGCTGCCATTCAGTTAACGCAAACATTGTGGGCAGAGCCGAATTATATGTCGAAAATAGTGAGTACCCGTTATTTTTTGAAATTTGTTCAAGCAAATTACTGCCGACAAATCCACTGCCCCCTAGAATCAGTATTCTTTTCATTCTGTCTTTTGAAAAGTAATCGGATAGGTAACCTTCTGTGCACCATAACCATCTTCAATAGCGGGAAACTGCCAGTTCTGTACCTGCTCGGTAACTTTATCTTTAAACTGCTGATTTGTAAGAGAAGAGGTCGGGTCGATTTGAGTACGCGTTACAGTTCCATCTCTCTCAATATAGAACTGCAATTTTATCGTTCCGCCGAAATCCTCACCGCGCTTCAACATTCCGTTATAAATATTCTGCAGAACAACCGCTCTTCGTTTAATTTCACGCCCAAGATAAGAAGGTTTACGCATAGGGTGTTCATTAACATCAAGTTTATCTGCTTCGATGATTTTTGCCTTTGCATCCTCTGTTTTGCGTATATCTTCAGCTTTTGCCATCCTTGACTCTTCAGCCTTAACAGATTCAGCAACCGCTTTTTCACCCGACAAATCAAGTCTATCGATAACATCAAGAACGTCACCATTGCCTGATATCGCTTTACGAACCTCTTCACGCTGTTTTAATCTGGCTTCATCGGTTACCTTTGACTCTTCAACGATTTCAGAATAGGTGTTAAGCTCATCAAAGAAGCTCTCATCTTTATACTCTTTTAGCCGCTGCAATGCTATGTTAGTGATATCTTTATCACGTTCGTAGAACTCGCCAAGAATATATATACGTCTATTTGCTTCCTGTGCAAATGTTGAATTGCCGTACTTGGAAATAACTTCACGATATGCATCAATAGCCATTGCAGGATCACCAAGTTCCTCGTGGCTTCTTCCCTTAAGGAATACTGCTTCTGCTAATTCAGTTACATTTTTTGACTTTGTTGCAAAATCTGCAAGGACAGAAATTGCCTTTCTGTACTCCATCAATAGATAGAGCTTCTTTCCGTATTCTAGAGATGTTTCACCTGTCTCCGACATTGCCGCACGCTCATCGTCCATGGTATTCATAAAATCAAGCAAACGCCATGCAACAGTTGCAGTTTCCGAATCCGGGTTCTGGGCAATGACATCTTCAAAGGTTTTACGTGCAGTTGTAAAGTCGCCTGACATCGCCTCGCAGAATCCTTTATGCAGTTCTATAACCGCTACCATATCTGCAGAATGTTTCTTTGCTTTCAGAATTGCCTTATACATTTCAAGAGACTTATCGTAACGCCTGTTTCTTTCATAAAAATAGGCGACTTCCAATTCTTTGTTATCCTGTTTACTTTTCTCATCATCACTGCTAATACCCTTACCCATCAAAAGCCTTATACCATTCATTCCAACCCTCGCAACAGGACGCATATAGCTCCATTTGCTTGGCTTATCGGCAGACTCTTTCAACAAATCACTGCCAATTACTGCCATAATCTTCGACTCAAGAGCATATTCTTCTGCTGATTCGGAACCGGTTTCAAGTCGACGTTTTAAAATGGATACTTTGGAGAGCATTGAAAGACTCTTGTTCAAATCCTGCTGGTAGGCTACCTTGTACAGACTTGAGTCAAGTTCCTGATACCGGATATCTATAACAGACAAGTTAAAAAGCACGGTAAATACAACTATACCTGTCAGGATGAGCAAAGGAATTATAATTGCAGAAAATCCGCTTTTTGTTTTGTAAGACATAGTTTATGCTTTACGTCTGTCTATCGCGTAACTGCTGCCTTCCATCTTTTTTGCTACTTTTTTCATCTCTGCTGCAACAGTAACTAGTTCAACATGGCTGGAGAAAGGACGAAGGTGGTTTGTAACAATAGCAAGAGATATTGTCATTAGCGGAAAACGCATTCTTTCGCCAAGTCTTGATACCGACTCAATGTAACCATTTTTAGCATCTGTATCATTATAAAACTGTGTGATATCATGATCGAAAAATCCGATAACGGCCTTACAATAAGGTTCCCAAAGTTCATAAGGAAGTACAGCAACAAAGTCATCACCGCCCTCATGACCTGTAAAAACACGTTTATCATTCATAGATTTTGCAGCTTCAACAAAACAATCTCTTGAGTACAGAATAACATCATCACCACGGGTGAAGCCATATTTGTCATTATAAGCTTTGAAATTGTCAAGGTCGGCATACACAACAGCCATCTGTTCACTGTCACGTAAACGGCGGTCTATCTCCTGGGCAATTGTAATGTTGCCCGGCAATCCTGTGAGCGGGTTAGCTCCTCTATCCTGTTCACGCATACGCTGTAAGGCGACTGTCATTTCATTAAAAGCAATTGCAAGCTCGCCGATTTCATCATCGCGAACAATATTTACACGTGCTTTTATATCGCCCTGCGAAATCTGCATTGTCGCATCTGCTAATTGCTTGAGGGGTTCAATAATTGCTTTAGTCAGGAACAACGCAGATATGATATGAATAAAGACAACCAATACAGCAACAACTACACACTGAATTATCAGGTTTCTCATTTTTTCATTACGTTGATTCAAAGAAAGCAAAGCCTTTATAACAATTGTTTTATCAAGACCATATGGAACTGGCACATATATCTGTATCTGGTTATTTGCACGATCTATTATGTGATAAAACATCTTGTTTTCAAAGTTATTCTTTTGAATAGCCTTAACAACCCCTGCAATTTCTTCTTTGTCGGCTTGACGTTTTGTTTCTTCTATCTTACCATCAAGAACATCTGCCACTATTTCACAGTTTTCTTTTATTACACTAAAACGATAAATACCAACACCCTTGAGTTCTTTTTGAACAATAGCAAGCATCTCGGTAGTGAATTCTTTTTTATCCGCTAAAACAGCATCAATCTTCATTCGAATGCTATTGCTTTTTGTTTCACTGTTCAAACTGGTATTCTGATTTATTAGATCAAACTGATTCTCAAAAATCATAATGGTAAACAGAGAAACATTAACCACTGTGAGTATGAGATACGAGATTGTCGTTTTATATGAAAGAGAATTTTTCTTCAGCTGGAAAAGTCCCATACTTACTCCATTTCACCTTCTTCGGTGCTGCTCTTGCCTTCATATTCATTCAGCTTATTTCTAAGCGTCCTGATAGATATTGCAAGCATATCTGCAGCCCGGGTCTTGTTATTCTGACAGGCCTCCAATGTCTTATATATTAACTCTTTCTCCATGTCCGCAATAGTTACTCCTGCAGAAAGGGCTCCTCCCTCCTTTTTTACCGTTCCAGATAACTGGAAAACATCAGGAGTTATCTGCCCCTGCCTCGTTAAAACTACCGCTCTTTCAACGCAATTTTCAAGTTCTCTTACGTTTCCAGGCCAATCATGCTTTTTGAGAGCATCAATTGCGTCCGGACTAATTCCGCTTACCAAATACCCGTTGTCCTCATTACATTTTTTTATAAAATGCTCCACCAGAAGAGGAATATCATCTTTTCGCTGGCGAAGAGGGGGTAGAACAACTGGGATAACATTAAGCCTGAAATAGAGATCCTCTCTAAAACGGTTCTTTTCAACCTCTTCCTTGAGATTCCTATTAGTTGTGGCAACAATTCTTACATCAACCCTTATTGGCGACTCAGCACCAATTTTGTTTATCTCTTTTTCCTGCAGAACACGAAGAAGTTTAGCCTGAGTAGCTATCGGCATTTCACCAATTTCATCAAGAAGAAGGGTACCACCGTCAGCAAGCTCAAACTTGCCTCGAGTTCTTCGAAGAGCTCCTGTGAAGGCCCCTTTTTCGTGACCAAAAAGTTCGCTCTCGATCAAGGTATCCGGCATAGCTGCGCAGTTAATTTTAACAAATGCATTTCTCGAACGTCGGCTTTTAGAATGTATTGCCCGTGCAATCAGCTCTTTTCCAGTACCGCTTTCACCCATGACAAGAATGGTCGACTGACTGTCCGCTACCTGGCTGACCAGTTTATTTATCTCCTCCATAGGCTTACTGCTGCCTACATACTCGTGGCGCCGGTTCAATTCAGCTCTAAGTTCTCTGTTTTCATCAACAAGAGCTTTGTGATCGAGAGCTTTGCGTACCTTTACCTCAAGCTCTTTAAGCATGGCAATCTCACCCTTGACAAGATAATCGTTGGCGCCGAATTTCATAGCCTCAACCGCATTATCAATTGTACCATATGCAGTACACATGATAAAAGGGACCTGCGAAGGAATATCACGGACAGCTTT
>JAEUSG010000296.1 GCA_016788315.1 Fibrobacterota bacterium
AACTGATAATTCATTGTTAAGGCTCAGCGAATCCGAATCTAATTCTGGCGCTTTAATCTTTCTACAAATGAAATATCGATCTTTCGCTTCGGCATCGGATAGTGCAAAATTGTAAATTATTGGACTATTTAGTTCACCATCTAAATAACCAGGATTCGAAGTGTTTCCAATATTGGTCCGCCCTAAATAGAGAGGATGGTTAGAGGGGAGATATGCTAAACCGTAAGGATCTGCTACGGTACTTAGTAACATGTAATCAACATAGAAACTTACCGTACCTAATTGTTTGTTGACAACGAATGTATATCTGTGGTTTTCTCCAGGACGGACAATAAAGTTTGAATTATCCTCAATAGTATGCCAAAAAAAAGCATTACTTGGGACATATGCGAAACGGAGTTTACCTGAAGGAGTAACTGCAAAATCATAATCAATATTAACTCTGTCTTTGCCTTTTTCAAGAATAATTCTGTATTTAGGAGTTGATTGAGCATAAAGGATCATAGATACCGAAAATGTCATGCTTCCACTAATTTCAATAGCTCTACTGCTTTGCGCAAGAAGATAACCACCAGTAGACTGCTGAAAAGGTATCCACTCAGTGCCATTTTGCGTAAAGTTGCCAACAAGAACCGGATTAGAGAAACTTTTCCTATCAACTAAGTAAGCACGATTTACCGGAAAATAATATTGGGATACAATCCTATTTTGCATTGTTGCTTGGTAAATATTCTCAATTTCAGTTCCAGTTAGTGCATGATTATATATTGTTAAATTATCCATTGTACCGTAAAATGGTGCAACATAACTATTCTCGACAGCAGTACGTCCGATATATAATGGGAAGTCGCTTGATTTATGAGATAAAGTTGCATTTACGGTACTATTCATCATACCGTCTACATAAAAACTCACTTTACTATTTGTTTTGCTTACTACAATTGAAATTAAATACCATCTATCAGTGACTGGAGTCCAACCTGATGGATCTTCAACGACGTGCCACCATAATTCGTTTGATGGTACATAGCTAAATCTTAATCGTTTCGATGATGTTAGTGAAAAGTCGTAGTCAATATTGACTCTGTCTTTTCCCTTTTCTACAAATATTTGATAATCATTGTTTAATTTGTCAAATTTAATCCAACTGCTGAATGTCATGTCTTGTTGTAATTTCAAAGAGGGACTATTTGCAACATTAACACGACCAATCCCTTTATTAGACGATGGATTCCCGTTGAATTTTGCCGCATAATTTGTATTGTTTGCTATATCTAAATTGAGAATACCCTCCACACGTTCAACATCACCAATAGCGTAGCCTGTATTGTTATTTACGGCAAAATCTGGATATATGTCCTGTGTATTAAATTCCCATCTTGCTGCTTGACCAGCATAAATGCTGCTATAAATACAAGATGCCACTGCTAAAACTTTCATTATTTTCATTTTGTAATCCTTGAAATAAGTTTAATTGGAACTAAAAAGACTGAGATTTGTTTAGAATAAATGCACCTCCTTTAAGTTTTTATAGTTCTACAAAAACAATATTTTAACTAGTCAGAGTGGATTAGAACTATCATTGACCATTAACTATCCATCTTTTTGATGGTTAATTAATTATTGTTTTGAAATGACTTAATATTATCAGTATGCAGAATTATCGTTGTTGATTTACGCGATTTTATCTGCCGGTAATTGCAAGTTATTTATTATGTGTGTCAGAATGGGTTATAATTGTTGGAATATATATATTACTGTGTTGTAGAATAAGATTGTCAGTACTATAATAGGGGTTAACGATTGGGAATTATTAGCAAGAACGATAGATCAAGAAACATTGAGCGCTTGGAAACAAATCGTAAATATTCCAATACATGGTGGAATGAGTATGGTAAACTATCTACTTTCTTCTCTTTCACAGAGAGAATTCATGCTCTGACAATAAGGGGTCTGATTAAAAAACTTCCCATAGCTAAACGAAAAATATTGCTCGAATTCGGTTTCGGTTCAGGGTTTCTAATAAAACGACTTGCACAACAGCAAACAGCTGAATTGTTAGTAGGATGTGATATATCGGTCTCAAATACCATCAAATTAAGACAAAATTGCCGATTGCAAGGTATCGATAATGTAATTGGGCTACCCATTTCACCATATTCTACATCATTGGCACTTAAAGATTCGGTTGCCGATCTTGTCATATGCAGCCACGTTATAGAGCATGTTGCAGATGATATTTCCTTTATTAATGAAATGCACCGTATATTAAAACCAAACGGTCATGCTATCATTATGCTCCCAATCAATGAAGAACAACTTGATGTACCTACTCATTTAAGGAAATATACCGTTGCTCAGGTTAAGGATCTGTTCTGTGAAAAATTTTCCATTCAAAATATCGGTACAAATGATGTGTTTTCGCATTGGATAAGAACTGTTGGACTGTGTAATTGTTCGCTTAATTGGTTGATGAAGAAGGTTTTGATTTTTATTCTAAGCTTATTTCCTCTCCGGGCTCTATTGAAAGTCGATAAAATGCTGATGTTCTTATCGTTTCGCCCATCTGAAGTGTTTTTCATCGCTCAAAAACGTTGAGGTCGATTGTTCGTCAGTATTTATGTATATTAAGTTACGATATGGGATTAAAGGCCGAATGGTACAATCATTTCTATGAATCAAAAGAAATCCTTACTACATACTCATGGTACGAAGGGCTTTCTAAGTTAAAAAGCCGTAATAATATTGATTTTAGCAATAAAAAAGTACTGGAGATCGGTTCAGGTGCAGGTGAATTCCTTTCCACCGTTCATGCCGAAACTGTTGTAGGTATTGATATCAGTTCTTCCGGTTTGAGATTAGCAAAAAGCAGGATGAGTGAAGCCTTTTTTGTTCAAGCAAAGGCAGAACAGATACCGTTTTTAGATGACACATTCGATATTATAGTGTGTTGTGAAGTGTTAGAGCATGTGGATTCTATGTCCAAAGTGATTGCAGAAATGAGAAGACTTCTTAGACCAAATGGTATGCTCTTTATTAGTTTTCCAAATTATCTTAATCCTATTTATACCGGTGTACGCTGGTTGGCGAAAATTTTTCGTCGACCAAATTGGATAAGTCTTCAAATTGTTGACAGATATCTTTTTTATTTCTCAATGATGAAGCGTTTTAAAAACGCCGGGTTTGATAAAGTTGCGGCTAAGGGTACCTGTTATTCACATCATAAAATTCCTGTCATAAAAATATTCAACCGCTTTGAACCTCTTATGGATAGCATAGGTCTTCAATTCCTTTCATTTCATCCTGTAATTCTTTTTAGAAAGACAATCTGATGCGCGTATTGTTAACCGGCGGAGCCGGCTTTGTAGGAAGTAACCTAGCCTTAAAAATGCTGCAAGACGGTCATGAGATTGTTGCAGCTGATAATTTGTATCTTGGTAAACTGCGTTTTTTGGAACCATGTCATAAATTTCCAGCCTTTAATTTTGTTCAGGCTGATCTTTTAGATCTTGATAATACAATAAAGCTTTGCCGTGGCTGTGATATCGTAATTCATTTAGCTGCGAACTCTGATATAAGCTTAGGTCGGCAGAAAACAGATTTGGATCTTCAGCTTGGCTATCTGACAACATATAATCTGTTGGAAGGTATGAGAATTGAGAATGTACCGGAAATCATTTTCGCGTCAAGTTCAGCGATTTATGGAGAAGCGGATGTTGTACCAACTCCAGAATCATTTGGCCCGTTATGTCCAATCTCATTGTATGGGGCATCGAAACTGGCTGCAGAAGGTTTGATTACTGCTTTTGCTCATAACTTTGGGAAAAAAGCATGGATTTTCCGTTTTGGAAATGTGATAGGACCAAATGTTACGCATGGCATATTTTATGACTTTGTTAATAGACTTAGATCGGACTCTTCAAAGCTTAGAATTCTCGGCGATGGCAGACAGGCTAAACCTTACATACATGTTACAGATTTAATAAGTGGAATTCTTTTTGCTCATCAAAATTCATCCAGTGAAATTAATATATTTAATCTCGCAACAAGCGGTAATAGTTCTGTCAAGTTTATCGCCGATACTATTGTAGAAGAAATGGGATTAAACGGTATTCCTTACGAATTTACTGGAACCGCAAAAGGGTGGATTGGAGATGTTGCCAAAGTAGCTCTTGATGTTAGTCGCTTAGGTAATTTGGGATGGAAAACTAAGTTGACATCAGATGAAGCAATCAGATTGGCGGCAAAAGAAGTTGTCAGCCAATTCAAGTGTGGTATCTATTCATGATTGGCGTGATATTAGCTGGTGGAAAGGGAACCAGGCTTGGCCATCTTGCGGAAGGAATTCCGAAGCCTATGGTGAACTGTGCGGGAAAACCGGTATTGATGTACCATCTGGAACTTCTTAAACGGTATGGAATTCGCCGGGTAATCTTGCTGCTTGGCTACAAGTCAGAGGTAATAAAAAAGTATCTTGGCGATGGCTCCGGTGTTGGTTTGGATATAGAATATGTGGAAGAACAGGAACCACTTGGAACGGCCGGTGCGGTAGCTAATGCGGCATCCCTCATTAATGAACCCTTTGTTTTAATATACGGTGATGTGCTGGCAGATCTTGATTTAGAACGTTTGGTAAATTTCCACAATAAATCTGGCAGTTTAGTCACTTTGGCACTGCACCCGAACTCCCATCCAGTGGATAGTGATCTGATTGAAATTGACAGTCAGTCACGTGTGGTTGCCTGCCACTCCAAACCGCATGAAGGCGGACGTGATTATCAGAACCTGGTTAATGCCGGTGTTTATGTCATGTCTGACAAAATTATACCATTTATACCAAAAGGGTTTAATGATTTTGGTAAGAATATTTTTCCTCTATTCTTGAAGAATGATATCAATATGTCAGGCTATTTGACAACAGAGTACATCAAAGATATGGGAACGCCAGATCGCTTAGCATCTGTCGAGAAAGATGTATTGTCAGGTAAAGTTGCAAGTAGGAATTTAACTGTTTTACAGAAAGCTATTTTTATTGATCGTGATGGAGTAATTAATAAAGAGGTTGGCGTCACAAAAAGTGCACAGCAGCTTGAACTCTTACCAAGAGTTGAAGAGGCTATTAAAAAAATTAATCAGTCTAAGTATCTTGCAATTGTAGTTACAAATCAGCCTGGTGTTGCCAAGGGCTTTTGTTCGATGGCTGAAATACAAAACATGCATAACCGTCTTGATACTTTGCTGGGTAAAACAGGTGCATTTGTAGATGCCTATTATTTTTGTCCTCACCATCCTGAGAAAGGTTTTCCTGGTGAAAACCCTGACTTTAAAATTGATTGTGATTGCAGAAAGCCAAAAATAGGATTGATAAAACAGGCTGTTGGAAAATATAATATTGATCTTTCAGCTTCATTTATCATTGGAGATAGTACGGTAGATTTGCAGACTGGTTTAAATGCAGGTTTGAGATCGGTTTTGGTTAAAACTGGTCATGCAGGAGGAGATAACAGATTTAACGCAGTGCCCAATTATGTTTCGGCTGACTTATATGATGCTGTAAATTTTATACTGAATGGATTAGATAAATGATAATATCAAGAACCCCTTTTAGAATTAGTTTTACAGGCGGCAGTACAGATTTGAAGTCCTTTTATGAAAATGAATTTGGTGCTGTAGTGTCTACTACAATTAATAAATATATCTACATTACTGTTAATAAGCGCTTCGATCATACAATAAGGGCTAGTTATTCAAAAACAGAGATTGTCGAAAGTGCTGATGAAATAGCACATCCTATTATCAGAGAAGCTTTGAAACTGACCGGCATAAAAAATGGTTTGGAGATAACTTCAATTGCAGATATTCCTGCCGGCACAGGGCTGGGCTCCTCTAGTAGCTTTACGGTAGGGCTGCTTCACGCACTATATGCATATAGTGGAAAGTATGTATCGGCAAAAGATTTAGCGATTCAGGCATGTAATATAGAAATCAACATTCTTAAAGAACCTATAGGCAAGCAAGACCAGTATGCTGCCGCTTTTGGAGGGTTAAATCTTATCAGATTTAATGTTGATGATTCTGTTTTTGTTGATCCTGTAGTCATGTCCAGAGATAGGCACAGAGAATTATCTCAGAACTTTCTTTTGTTTTTTACTGGAATACAGCGGAGCGCGTCAAATATCTTAAAGAAAACTGAAAATAGACAAATAGAGAATAAACCGTTTAAGTCGCAAATGCGTGATATGTCTCTGGAATTGTCTGAAAAATTAAGATCTGGCGAATCTCTAAATATTATTGGTGATTTTCTTCATAGAGGCTGGGAGCTCAAACGTCAATTGTCGAACGAAATATCAAACGAGTTTATCGATAGCTGTTATGCTAAGGCTCTTGAAGCTGGTGCCATGGGTGGAAAAATTCTTGGTGCAGGTGGAGGGGGCTTTCTTTGCCTTTATGCTACTAAGGATAAGCACGCTTCCATACGCAAAGCCTTGGCAGATTTGCGAGAAATAGATTTTGAATTTGATTATCAGGGCAGTAAGATTGTTTATGTTGAATAGGAGAAATTATGTCCATAAATATTATTGAGTCATATCTGAAAAATGTTAATGATACTTTAAGTAAGGTATCTGTTGATAAAATTGATGCCGCTATTACTCTTATTCAAAATGCTTATCTGTCAAAACAGACCATTTTTATCATAGGAAATGGAGGAAGTGCGGCTACTTCATCGCATCTTGCAGAAGATTTGTCTAAAGGATGTGCATGTGATGGAAAGCCTTCATTAAAAGCTCTGAGTTTGACAGATAATACTCCATTGCTGACAGCACTGAGCAATGATTACTGTTATGAGGACGTTTTTAAGAAACAGCTGGAGATTTTCTATCAACCCAAGGATATGTTGATAGCTATTTCCGCATCAGGAAACTCAAAGAATATTGTCAGAGCTGTTGATTACGTAAAAGGTAATTATGGTACTGTTATCGGATTAACTGGATTCAAGGGTGGATACTTGTATGAAAAATCTGATGTTGCTCTGCATGTTCCATTTGATGATTTTGGAATAGTTGAAGATCTTCATTTAATGATTTCTCATATTGTTACAGAGAGCATGAAACACTTTATCAAAAAACTATAATGTCTAATAATGTAAAGTTTAATAATATTCTCCATATAATATATGATGATTGCGATAATCCCTGGTTAGGTGGGGGAGGCGCAAGGAGAACATATGAGATCTATAAACGGTTTCCAGATTCCACTAATATTACAATACTTACTGGATATTATTCAGGTGCAAAAAGAATAGAAACGATAGGTAAAATTACATACGTCCGTTTAGGCTTGCCTTTCAATTATCTTATCAGCAGAATTACGTTCAGTTTAGCTGCAATGGTAAAATTACGGCAGCTGAAATATGATGTTGTAGTTGATGACTACACAGCCTTTTCACCCTGTTTTTCCTTTTGGTTGGCAAAAAGTCCTGTTATTGGTTCCTTTCAAAATCTACATTCACAAAAAGCCGCTAAAGGTAAAGGTTTGATTAAGGGATTGTCTGCCAGATTTTTTGATTTTTTCGCGTTAAGATATTTTAAGAACTTTACTGCCGTTTCTCCTTTCTTAACAGAACAGATTTTAAAAAGAGCTAAATATCGTCATAATGTGAGATTTATAGGCATTGGTATAGATCAGGTGTTGTTTAATATCGGAAATAGATTGAATGAAGACGATCCTTACATACTTTACATAGGACGCCTTGAGATTTTTCAGAAGGGGATTGATGTATTATTGCAGGCTTACATGAAGCTAAAGACTAAACCAATATTACTTCTTGCTGGTACAGGTGCTGATGAAGCTAAAATTAAAGAGATGGTAAAGTCGTTAGGTATAGAATCAACAGTGCGCTTTGCAGGGCGTTTTTCAAATGAAGAAAAATTGGAGATTCTGAGAAAAGCACTTTTTGTAGTAATGCCATCCCGTTTTGAAGGACTCCCTGTTGTCCCCCTGGAAGCTATGGCTGCAGGCAGAGCTTTTATTGGAACTAATATTCATGGAACCAGGGACATATGCAACGGAAAAGCATTGTTGGCCGAACCTGGTAATTCTGATGAGTTGGCAGAATTAATGTCTAGCATTATTAATGATTCCACATTAAGGGATAAACTAGAAAGTCAAGGAAGAGAATACAGCAGAAGCTATCAATGGTCGGCTATTGCCGAACAATTCCATGACTTTATACGTGACTCTATAAATAACACATTTATAGAAAGTAATAACAACCTGTTGAAGTCTTAGTATCTCTCTGTTTTTGAAATCCTTATTTCGTCAATAGTGCCTTCAAAACCAGTTGTACTATAAATGCCAACACCTTCCATGCCGTCATAGGTTTTCATACCTATATAAAAGCTGTTCTCGGAAATACCTCTTGAAGATCGTTGATATGCAGATTTGTCTGTATTGGATCCAATTAATTTTCCATCTAGAAAAATTCTCATACCATTACTTCCCCATGTTGCGGCTAAATGATACCATTTATTGGATACAGTTGAAGCAGTTCCGCTGACATGTTTGAAGATGTTGTCGTGGTTCTTTAAGAAATAAAACTGCTTGTTTTTGTATACTAACAGACATCGAGCGCCATTATTACCAAAAATTGCGTAGCTGCTTGTTGAGTCCCATGTGCTACTCCATTTGAAATAACATTCAACAGTACCATTGGCAGTTCCAGTAGGAATTATTGTATCTGAAATGAAACTTGCATACTTACCATTCGAAAAGGAAAGAGCACCTTTGGAATATCCATCTGTACGAATTCCTCCGCCTATTGAACCTACAGAGCGTGCGGTTTCATCAAGTAGGGCGGTTGCGGTCATAGATTCATTTAGCCGATATAATGCTAATGTCTTATCGTCGAGAGTGAATTCATTATATGCTTCTACTATTGTTCCGTTTATTATTATGGTTCCTTTTACCGGTTTTAACTGAATTGTCACAGAAATTGGTTTGTTGGATAATACATCTACAGAAGTTTCTCCGAAATAGGCAATTATACCATTCTTATCATAAACGCTAATTTCAATCTTTCTAGAATATCCCAAAGGGATATTGGTCACTGAACCTGAAATGGTTGAGGAAGAGATTACTAAAGGAGCTGTAATAGTATCCATATCAGCAGAGAACACAATTATTTGCGCTGTTGATACATTTGCGCTTGCCTCTTTTGAGAGAGGTATCGAGATAGCTAAGGTTCGATCTGTAATATTGCTAAGCACTGGGTTGTTTGTGTCAGATGTTGAACATGCAGACATTGTCAATGCGGCAATTAAAACAGATAAGGTAACTTTTAAAGTTTTCATATTATAGCCCCTTTTATTTTGACAAGATAACCTTTAAAGTTTTGTTGTAGTTGTCAGATTTAATATTCAGTACATAATGACCTGTATGACAAAGATTATTCATATAGTCCCGACCATTCCATGCAAATGACACAATCGGTGTTTTCTTAGACACATTAAAGCTGTTCACGAGTCGACCTGAAATATCGGTAATAGTAACAAGAGCATTGCTGAACATTTTATCATCTTCTATTGTTACAGCAGTCACCGGATTAAAGGGGTTTGGTGAGGCATAGCAGATATTTCTCACCTTATTTTGCCTTTCAGCGGCCATTCCATAGTCTGAGTAAAAGAAAACCTTTGGATCGCTATATGGTGTGGTGTCCTGCCCAGAATATGCACGAATACGGCAGCGGTAAATTGTGTTTGGTGTAAGTTGAGTTCTTGTAAATTTTGAATTAAGTCGGAATTCTGATTCGCTTAGAGCAAACAACTCTAGGACTGGAACATCAGGTTGGGAATTTTTCATGAGCTGAAAGTCATATCTAGTTGTAGCAGGGAGTAAATCTGGATCCGGACATGTCCATTTGAAAAGGGAATCTCCAGTCACGGGATTATCAGTCGTTGGTGAAATCAGTAATGGTTTAAGCGCCACATTTTTAACAGTAACGTTCCATTTTTTTTCCACAAATTCTATGCCGTCAAAGGCGACAACTTTTAACGAGCAAGATCCAGCTGACCTATAGTTTGTTTTAAATTTATAAAACGAATCTGATGCAATGAACTGTTCATTTTTATACCATTGATAAGTTATTATTGCTGAAGAGTTTCTACTTTTTGCAGATATGCTGAATATTAATGAATCTGCTTCATTAATGTAAATCGAGTCGTTTTTTGGAGTACTATCGACGATAGAAACCTGTCCGGAACGTGGGAGTATTCTTAATGTATATGTTTGTAGTGCAAAACCACCTTTGGAATCTGTTGCTTTTATCGTAACGGTTGGTCTTCCCACCTGTTCAATTGTTGGTGTGAAAATTATTGTGTCATTACGAAGGATCATGCCGGTGGGTGCAGTCACTAATGAAAGTGAAACCTTATCTGTGTCGGGATCAAATGTCTCTACTGGATATGTGTAAAGATGGTTTTCTAATGCAATGGTGTCGGGTAATGATTTAATCAATGGTAGCTGATTGTATCTGTAAGAGGAAATTTTCAACTCATCAATATCGCTATTAAAGAACCAGTTTGAATGATTTATTGAAGGGCTTTGAAAATTATCATTTCCTATGTTTGTTGAATATCCTCCAGGAAAACGTTGAATAGGAGTAATGCTATCTTTTGCTATGCAACTATCATTCAGAAATATCTTTCTAACACCGTTAATGTATTCTGCGCCAATTTTGAACCATTGGTTCTCGAGGCCGATAGGTATTGGAGCAAACAATGGTGAGACCGATCCTAGTTTCCCCCAAGTGGTAAAGGCAAATACTCTTTCATAATTCTGACAGAAAGCCAAAGAGATAGCCAAACTGTCGAAAGTTGATGTGTCTCTCATGTAGATTATTGGTCGGGAGGTGTTTACATCAAAAGAGGAGCTTCTTGTTATGGCTTCGAATTTGAAATTTAGGTTTTCTGAGAATTGTCTTATGTTGTTAATAGCTATATTAGCATTGTTTGTACGTAATTTATAATAAGTTCTAGCATCGCTGGTTGTACATACGACATTTCCGACAACACGACCATCATTCTTATAAATAGACTCGTCTAGGGCCGTGTTGTTGACTAACGAATTGAATCTCCATAATCCAACAGTGTTAACATCATTCTCGAGTATTTTGTTTACATAAGGCAAGCGTGCGATTTTGCTTACAGTAATTTCTTTAATGTGTCCATCAAGAAAGAAGTCTGGAGTGCCAGGTTTCCTAGTTCCTACGTATAGACCACTATCGAGTAGCATAATATTTTTTGCGTAAGGCATTTGCGCGTTAATTTCACCATTGACAAAGATTGTAAAGAATTTTTTGTCGTACTGAAGAGCCAGGTCATACCAGACATTTGTGTCAATCGGTATTGTTGACAATAGTGTGTTGCCAGTCTTTGATGCTTCCCCAAGAGAGGCACTCAGGTAACATTTGTTGTCTATAACATGAACTTTTAGCTCATACCCAAATTCAGAAGTTGCGTTAAAAGAATAATACCCCAATATAGTCGATATTGGATAGGAAGCGTCTGGGCGTGGTTTATGATCAATTTTAACTCGCGTCTGGATAGTAAAATTGCATGTTTCGATATATTGATCCAACGAAGGAAATCTGCCTTTACTCTCGGCAGTTCTGGTAAATTTTGCTGAAGAATCTTCATGGACAGTATTGTATAGTTTGCCGTCCAAATTGTTTCTTGACCAATCGTTTATGTTGGTCGAGTTTGTATCAAAATTCCAATATGCAACTGTATTGCTATCAAGCGGGTAGTAAGGTTGGGCGGAGAAAGATATTGATGTAAAAATAGACACTGCAAAAACCGAGATAAGTAGTCCGTTTCGCATTTTCCAGCCTTTCGACATTACTGTGGTGTGTAAAGTCAGTTGTTACACGTTAGACCCGTTTACTACTGAAAATTATCCAAAAATCACAACTTTGACCTGAAGAAGCTGTTCACTTTTCTAGTTATATAAACCTCGTCTATTAATCCATTGAAATGTTTGAAGTTATAGATATCCACCTCATTGAATTTTGCCTTGCCTATATACAGGGTATCCTGCTGCGTTGTGAGGGGGAGATCAAATCCAGATTGTGTCACTTGCAAGGTATCGTTTATGAATATTGAACTCTTATGATTTTCCATTATAAACACAATGTGGTACCAACCGTTAGATTTGAGTTTGTAATTACTAAAAACCGACCTGAAATTACCGCTGTTGTTTTTCCACTCACAAATGAGGAAATTTTGATAGTAAAAAATCCGAAATGGCCCAGGTTGTGCGTGGAGTATGCCGTATCGGTCGGTGCCGAGACTCATGTCTGTTTGCGGCTTAAGCCAGAAGTCTACGACAATAGTTGAATCCGGATACAGGATTCTTCCAGTTGCAATAGCTGCTTTTGAGGCGTTTGTCTGAAGTGCTTGACCATGCTGTCCTGCTTGTAATTGTGCACCGCCCATCACAACCCTGCATTTACCGGTGAGTTCCGGTGTAGTGTCGTTAGCTTGGTTGTCGAAACGGCAGAGGAATAAGGTATTTGAGTCTTTTCGTGCTGGAACAGCTGCTCCAGTTCCAGATGCACCTACCCAAAGGGTGCATGTATTTGAAAAGTTAGAGTATACAGAGTTTGTGAATGCTGATACACGATACCTGAATTCTGTATATGGTGCCAATGCATGATCAGTGAAATGCCAGGAACTGCTATCAAGTTTTATTTTGGTAGTCCATGCTGAGTCAATCGAAGACCATCTGTCTATTTGGATGCTGTCAGTAGTGTTAGGAATTAAATTTGACCATTTACAATATGCCGCAGTATCCATTGGAAGTACTTCTAGACCCGCTGGGTGTGCTTGTGGTGAAATCCAGTTTTCTGATCTTTTTGAACGGCTCGAGGAATCAAAAAATGCTATCGAGTAATAGTGGTTTTCAATACGCTGCATTGTGTCTGGAAAAGACGTTTCACCGTGACTTAATATTCTGTAAATAGCAAGAGAGTCTTTGTGGAAGCCGCGCATTATAAGTTTGTTTCTCTTGTCAGCAGTGTCGGCAGTCCATACCAGTTTCAGAGCTGTTTTAGATGTACGCATTATCTTGAATCCTGATGGGGCAGGGATCTGGTTGTTTTCTGGAATATCGAGCGGTATTCTATAAGGTGTTCTGATTTTAATAGTTTTACTCGATAAAACAGTATCGTTTAAACTGTCCGATGTTGAAATCCAGTAGTAGTATTCTGTAAACGGTTGACAGCCTGTATCAGTCCAGCGTGTGCTGCCTGGCGGTAGAGATGCTGCAATTGTTTTGGCTAATGAATCGGTACCTTTGTAGACGGTAAAACCTGCTTCGCGATTATTGGGATCATTCCAGGTGACCGTTACTGAATCGGGTGTAGCATGTTTAACGGTAAAGTCTGACGGTGATGTAAAAGGCACAAATGAGCTGTTGCCTGGATCGTAAAGATTGTCACGCTTGTGGCTGCATGATAACAGCACAAAGAATACAAGTAGAGAGAGACTCTTAATTAGGTTTGTATCGCCTGACATTTTCTATTAGCGTTCGGAGTTTGTTTCTGTTCTTTTCGCCGGGTAGGATTTCTACACCGCTGTTAACATCTAAACCATAGGGATCTGCTTCGTTGAGTGCTGAGATCACGTTGAATGGTGTTATGCCACCTGCGAGAATTATTCTTCCGTAGGCTTTAGCCTCTTTAACAAGGTTCCAGTCGAAAGATTGACCGGTGCCGCCAACAAGTTCAGGGGAGTGTTTGTCGAGGAGAAAAGCTGAAACATTGGCATGCTGATATTTAGCGAGTGTTGAAAAGGAAAAGCGATCGTCAACACCAAATGCTTTGATTACGCGAAGAGGTACCTGTTTGCAGAAATCAGGAGATTCGTCGCCATGCAGTTGAACAGTTGTGATTTTTGTTATGCTGCAGATTTCTTTAATCTTTTCAATAGGTTCGTTTACAAAAACACCAACGGTATTTATAAAAGGGGGAAGCTGTTCAATTATTTCTGCGACACTTTGCGGTTCAATGTAGCGCGGGCTTTGCGGATAAAAAATGAATCCTATTGCATCAAAACCGAGACTGGCCGCATAGCGGGCGTCTTCAGCTTTTGTAATACCGCAAACTTTAAGGGCTACCACCTTCTTTTTTTTCCTTTTCCAAAATAACCGCTTCGAGTGTTTTAATCTTCTTTTCCTGATCTATAAGATGGAGAGTAATCTCTTCAATCTTTCGGAGGAGGCGAAGATTCATATCAACCACATCCAGGCCATCACCATTAATCTCTTTAGCAGAGGGGATATCGGGCAGATGCGAATGGCTCTTAATATAGTTTTCTACATGCGACAAAGGGGAGAGTTCGTAAGAGGTATCGAATACATAATCAGGCACATTCAATGTGACTCCGCTAACCTTATACGAGGAGGCATTTATACTGCCTGCAACACTTAGGACTTCGGTACCTGCCTTAACGGTGAGGAGCGATTTGACTTCGACCGATCCGCTGGCATTGGACATGTCGAGAGTTAGAGTACCGTTACTATTTGCAGTGAAACGGGCTCGGCAGATTGTTGTATCCCCTGTATTTTGCTTAAAAGATAAAACAGGTGTGTTTGGCGACTCAATTGAGAGTTCAGGGTGTTTCCATTTGTTTTCTGAGAGATATTTTGCAGTATCAGAAAATTTTGCGCTATCAGTTTTTAAGGCATGCTCTGCATTTTTGGCGTTATCAGCTAGAAATGAAATAGCCGCTTTGGCAGACGAGTCTGAATAAAGTGATCGAATAGCATAAGCGCTGATTCCCACTTTGGTACGGGAAGTTTTTTGGCGATTTTTTTGATGAAATTCCAGAAAAAGAGAATCTTTTTCAATAAACGGAGTTATAGGTAGAGGGGTAATAGTACCAAGTAGAATTGAGAAAGCGCCATTTTTTGTTGTTGTGTAGTGGGTTTCCTGCCATATTGGTGTTGTTGAGATGGCAGATTCGTGTAATTGAACCCTTATTGAGTCTGTCGTTTGAATAGGTTTTCCGGTAGAGTCGGTCAGCATTCCCTGATAGTACATTGTTATGGGAAATGAGTGAAGAATTACAGCTGAAAAGAAAATAGAGAGAGTCCTAAACATGAATTGGTCTCCAATTAAGTAATGGGTGTCCGTTTTAGAAGTGGTTAGACCAAAGAAAGAGGATGGATTATCCAGAAATATTGCACTGAGCCGGTGACTGAGCGTAGCCGAAGTCCCGGCATAGCTACAATTGCGGGGCTTCGGCTACGCTCAGCCACCGCGGGAATGGTTAATGTATTTCCTATTTCACACCGCTTAGCATCGAAGCAGCTTCACGAATCCAGCGGCCTTCAGGATATTTCTGTGAGTAGGCAGTCATGATTTTGCGTCCTCCAAGCGAATCGCCGGCGCTGAAGGAGGATTTGCCCTGCCAATAGAGTGCATCTTCAACACGGTTGTCTTTTGGCCAAAGTTTTACAAATGAGCCGTATAGCGATGAAGCGAGGTTGAACTGTCCAGCTTCTCGCAGGAGCGTTGCATGTTCGTAAGCGGCGCGTCTGGCATATGGATGGTCGGAATATTTTGTTATGAAAGCAGTTGTATGATTGTAAACCGAAGCAGGTTTCCCATTTCCTGATTTGACAAGTTCAAGAAGCGCCTCTTCCTCAAATGCACCATCTTTGTATGTTGCAAGATACTCTTCCAGCACTTTGAGTCCATCGTCTTTACGGTTTAGCTGCTTGATCAATAAATTTGCTGCTTCAAATCTGGCAATTTCTTCATTGCGTCCACCAGGACGTGCACTCATAATATCTTTTAGAGAATTATATGCCTGCAAATATGAGCGGTTATCAATCATTTCAATAGCCCGATCCAGTTTTTCGCTCCAAATATCTTTCTGAACGGGTTGAGCTGTTTGCGGCTCTATATTTGTGACACTGCTGACAACAGATTGAATGTCCACTGGAAGAATTTTTCTGTATTCTGATAAACTGGCTGTGTCAGTTTCGGCAGAGGTTTTAACCTCCACTTTCCCCTCTTCGATTACAGAGAGATGATTTTTCGCAACTGCAACACTCTCTTTAAGTTTTTTGTAATTGACGATAACTTTACCTTCGAGAACTGTAACCTTTGTTGAACCTTCACTGACCCAAACGTCGAACACTGTACCAGTAACTCTGATTTCGGCATCAGGCGTTTCAACTACAAAAGAGGCATATCTGTTAGGCTCTACACTGAATAATGCAGAACCTGAGTCAATTGCAGCAACGGCCTCTGATTCTGACTGGCTGACAATACGTACAGCAGCTGTCTGGGATGGAACTGCATGCGTTTTGCGATCAAATTTGATTACTCTTGCAGGAGCAGGAGGTTCGCGCATCTCCTTTACAACAGTAGCGACTGTAGTTTCAGGCTTATTTGCCAGTGTGTCAATTTCAGCTATTTGCGGAGAAGGAGCTGAAGCAAACCGGATAAGAAGAGCAGTGAATGTTATTAGCACTGCGGCGGCCATTGCCCAAAGGTAGGTACGATTTTTACCCGTTTTTGATTCTACTTCCTCTTTATCATCTTCTGTTTCCTCTTTGTCCTCTTTCTGACTGCCTGGGTTTTCTGTTTCTGTAATAGCCTTTTCGACCATCTTATCAATGGAGCTTTGAGGTATAATACAGTCGGATGGACTATCTTTGGCATCAATAAGCGCGATTTCAAATTCCAATTCGGTATTAAGGAGAGCATTGCACTCTTTACACTCCATAATATGGGTGTTCAGCGCCTTCACCTCGGAAGGTGAGAAGCTGCCTGACAGATAGCGAAGTATATCTTCCTGTGTGTAGTGCTTCATTTGTAACGCTTTCGATATTTTTCACGGACCATATTCCGTGCCCTTGCAATCCTTGAGTTTACAGTTCCCTGCGGTAAGTCAAATTTTTCTGATATCTCCTCAAGCCGTTTTTCCTCAAAATAAAAACATTTGAAGATCAATTTGTACTCATCTGGCAGTTCATCTACACATTCACGTAATATCCTGGTGCTCTCTCTGTTTGTCATTTGCAGATCTGCGTCCGGTTCATAATCGGGTAAAGTGTCGACATCTTCGAGCGGAATATCCGCTTCGCCTCTTTTTTTCGACTGTATGTACCTGTATCCTTCATTAAGTGCGATACGGTACATCCACGATGAAAGTTTGCACTGCCCCTTAAAACTATGCAAACCTTTGCTAATCCTTATAAGTACATCCTGCATGACATCCGGCAGAGCTTCTCTGTTGCCGACGACGCGGAGTATTGCCGCCTCCATATATGTCTGGTTTTGGCGGATAAGGATAGTAAAAGCGTGGTTGCTTCCCGATTTAAAGCTTTCAATGAGCGCGTTCTCGTCCACCTTATTAGACCCTTAAACGCTTAAAAGTATCCCGCTTTTTATCGATTCTGTCGATTTTTTTTATTTGCGGGGTTGAACTCATCATTTTGAGAGGTATTTATATAAACCGTAACATGTTGTAATTGAACAAGTTATGCCTGTTACATTCCTAACTAAAATCCAGCGATTTGCTTCACGATCAAGATTGTCATATTCACTTTTATCATTAGAAACAAGGTTATCGTACTCTTTATCTGTATTTATATAGAAAGCTTCTGCGATTACACCAACGGTTAGCAGAACACCGCTTGCAATAAACCAAGGCAATGGGGAATGCTCTTTTTCGCGGATAACCACAGAGATTCTTTCCGGCGGTGGTTTAATCGTTTTCGGTTTTAACAGAAATGAGAAGCGGTTGTTTCCAGGTGCGACCGATTCCTTTGTGTCAAGCGTGTCATGGCCAGCGAGTGTGAGTAAAAAAGTATGGCGTCCTAGAGGCAGGAACGTTTCGAATGGAGTTACCGCCTTAATACTGTTGTCAATTAAAAGGTCAGCTTCCGGAGGTTCGCTCTGGAGCTGGACTCTTGCAAGCAGGTTTTCTTCAAATAATCTTATAAGCTTTGATGAAATAAGAGTAAGGTTTTGACGCGCTGTCTGAGCTGTATCCCATGGTATCTCCCTCTCGTAGGTGTCACCTGTTTTTGAAGAGGTGATAGTGAAAC
>JAEUSG010000299.1 GCA_016788315.1 Fibrobacterota bacterium
TGGCGGTATGACTTCCTTTGTTACCCTTTGGAATGCGTGCGATGGAGCCGGTGTAGCGTGAATAGGTTTCATCACCGGAAGGATATGCTGATATTTCGGGGAATCCTGGTGCATGAAATGCTACACCCATGTAAAGATTACCCTTGCTGTCGTAGCGGATTGCTCCTCCAACTCCGTTGTCAGGGCATGTCGGTTTCATAACAGTATCGCATCTCTCAATGTTGTCAGCCGAACCGGAGTCGCCGAAGACACCGATGAAATAACGGGAGAACTGATACATATACTGTACAGCAATTTTCTTGTCGGGGGCAACAGCCATGCCCTTAGGTCCGTAACCACCGACGCCGTGCATACGTCCGTAGATTTCATGGGTTGCCATGTTTTTTCCGGTGTTTGGAAAGGGAATTGAATCAAGCTTTCCCGCTTTTGAAGCCCATCTGGTTATTGGGCCAGTATAGTTAGGCCCTTCAACAATGTAAAGCTGGTTGTCTGAGCTCATCGCAAGATCCACAGCATAAAGTCTGCGGTTTGCGGATGTTGAACATGGAACGACTTTGGGATTCTTCCAGTTGTCTACTTTGCAGAGTCCCGAATTGCCGTTGTTGATGTATACAATATCCTTGGCGCGATCCACCACAATTTTGTCAAATCCTAGTGTGCTGTACTGTCCTGATCCCCAGTCTGCACTGTGGGCGGTTTTCCAGTTCTGCTCCAGTGTAAAAGAATTACCGTTGTCAACATAGCGTTTTATACCTATGGAGGCGTCAGAGCACCATAAAATATTGCTGGAGCCGGAATTGTCCAATGCAAGGAAGGTGCTGCCCCCTTCGAAGCTGCCCTGCCCGGTTCCGTTTACGCGTAATGAGCAAACAGGCTGAGGAGAGCCCTGGTATGTTGCAAACTTAAAGAGCACTGCATCTCCAGCATGGTAGCCGGTGCTGGCCCAGCGGAGCACATAGAATAATCCGCTCTTTCTATCCACTTTTACTGCTTCAGGGTACTTTACATTTACATAACCGAGTAAGTTAGCTGAAGTGTCATAAACGGATACTCTTCCATGAAGACGATCGCAGACATAGAGATTTCCTGCTGCGTCAAAATCGATACCGGCAAATGCTGCAAAAAGTCTGCCGCTACCACCGATTATCGTAGTGCGGGCGGCACTGGTTTTCGGTATTGAATCCATGGTGATAAAAGCTGTTGCAACACCAGTTGTGGCATTTATGCGGAAGACCCGTCCGTCACGCCAGAAGCCGGTATCGGCAGTAATGGGGTCGTTGTTGTTGGAGTTAACTGATTCGAAGAATCCGGAAAAGTAGAGGTATTTGCCATCCGGAGAAAGGGTCAGGTGAGGTGAACCACCTGTTTTATAGTGGTCAGGATAGCGAGGAGATGTTACGATAGGGACAACGGGTGTTGATTTTGCACCACCGTCATTTCCAACCATCATCATCTTGTTTTCTGTCCCCTGAAAGATCCAACAGCCGTCGGGATCGTCTATCTCCGCCAGCTTTGACAAGTCACTTGCTGCAATTGTGGTAGTAATCATTGGACCATAAAGGCGCTGAACGCGCGGCATTGTCCGGCCCATAAAGTCAACAACTCCGTAGGGTGTTTTCTTTGAAGTTGCAAGTGACGAAGGATAGGGGAAAAGAGTTTTATTGTAAACACCATCCTTATTATAAAGTCTCAAAGAGGTAAATTCGTTG
>JAEUSG010000300.1 GCA_016788315.1 Fibrobacterota bacterium
TCTCTCTGTCAGAGCTAAATAAGGCGATTTACAGCTCTGGCGATTCTGTTCCGTAATCATTTAGTGATAAGTTAATTTGACTCCAGAAGATTCTTTGGCTGAGATAATGAGAGTGGAACAATACGTTCTTCTTCAGACAAAAGATGGTCGTGGTTGGTTGGAATCCAGCAACCTCACGAATATTGTTAAGCAATCCACTTTTCGTAATAATCAAAATCAATATGGCTTTTCACTATGTCGTTGAATATTGATTTGTCGCCTAGTTTTTCTATTATAGATTCTGCTGTTATGATGGTACAGTTTTCGGATAGGGAAGGTTTACTCACAGTCCAGCTATCAACAACCTGTTGACGACAGACAAAGAACCACCGTTTTGATAGAGTATAGAGTTCCTCTTCTACGCTAATTTCAATTTCACAACTTTTACACTGGTCAGGTAGTTTTCGTTCGAGTATAGCCATCATATTACCAGATATTCGTGAATTGTTGTGTGATGTGCCACAATTGCATAGAAATCTTCTATCAATCTGAGAAGCACTTAGTCTATCCTTGCCTAGCTTTAATTCAATAGCTACACATTCTTTTTTTGAAATATCCAGAATACCGATATCCAATTTATGGGCACCATCAAATCGATAATTACCGCATGATGTTAGTTGTATATTCGGCAGAGCTAACCAAGAAGTATTTTGCAGTCTGAATAATGCAAAGCAAGCAGGTGAATGAGTTATAATATCGGCAAATATTTCTTCGCCAATGTGTGAGATGTCCAGCATATGATGATAAAATAGCCCTTACTAATTGGCATTACAAGCATTGCTAGATAAAGAAAAAACCATAGCCGTAACTCTTACTCAGTCGAAGCCTCTTTTCAGAGCCTGAGTAAGAGCCAGAGAGATTCAAACTCTGTAGCTATGGTTTTATAGATTCCTTCTTAGGAGGAATTTCTCATCAATTTATCAGCATTAGCAGACCAGTAAGATTGCAGGAATCGTATAGCCTTCATTGTGAAGAGACCTTCTGCTGTTGTGGTTATCAGTCCCGCGTTTTTTATTCGCAGGATAATATCAACAGGGATTCCCAGATCTTCAGCAATCTCATCGGCTCCGTATGCTCCGCAAGTTGGGTCGAGTTTCTCGCGTATGTTACTCATTATACAATCTCAGGTTTTTCAGGTGTCTTTCGACCACCGTAATAAAGTCTTTTGATTATACAGAAGATACTATCATCGAAAAAATATCTGCCTCCAAGTTTAGATAGGTGAGGTTTTGAATCTCCGTTGGTCTGATGTTAACTTTGAAAGTGGTAAGATTTTTGTCAGGGAATCTAAAAATGGTGAATCACGAGAAGTGCCTATTCATGATGAACTGAAAAAGATTTTAGAATGCAGCCGAGATGGTCTTAGTGAGTATGTAGTTCATGACAAAGGAAAGCCTGTTACGAGTATTCGCAGAGGTTTCAGAATGGCTCGTGATAAAGCTGTTATCGATGACTTTCATATACATGACTTACGCCATAGAGCGATTACCCGTTGGGTTCAGGAGGGTTATCCTTCCACAATAATAATGAAAGCTTCTGGCCACAAAACCAATTCTGCTTTTTGCCGATACTCGAATCTTAAGGGTGATGATGTTATGATTCTTGTAGGTAAAAAGACGGCACCACTTCCGCTGATTACGCAGGGGGATTTGCAAGAGGTTTAACGTAAAAGGTGGAAAAAGGTGGAAGAGTATTGATTTGTTGCAAAAGCCTAAAAATAAGAAGCCTCCTAACTCATTGTGAATTAGGAGGCTATGTTTGTGGGTATAGTAGGATTTGAACCTACGGCCCGCTGATTAAGAGTCAGCTGCTCTACCAACTGAGCTATACACCCATAATTTTCGAGTTTAGGAATATAGTTTTTACTGGAGCCACTTTGCAATTTTTGCGTATACGTACTCTGAAGAAATCCGTTCAAGGCAGCGGTAGTCGAAGGTGGCGCATTCCTCGCGCCTGCCGACATTTTTATGAGTCCAGCATGGCGAGCATGGCTCTTCGCCTCTGACAACAATGTTTGTTTTTCCATATGGAGCTGTTCGTTTGTCATCTGTCGGGCCGAATATGCCGCAGGTCGGAACACCGCACGCTACTGCCACGTGCATGAGGCCTGAATCATTCGAAACGAACCGTGAACAGCGTGCAATAATTGCAGCGGTTTCAAAGAAACTGGAGGTGTCTACGCTGACAGCTGCAGGGCCTATTGATTCGGTTACCTCATGTTTCAATCGATTCTCTTCCGGACCGCCGAAAATCAGATAGCGGTGTTTACTCTTTTTACCTATGCGGGAAGCGAGCTCTGAGAAACGGTCGGCAGGCCATCTCTTTTTATCCATCCCATGCTCAGCGCTTGATCCGGGGTGGTAGCCTATCAGTATTCCATTGTCAAGATCACGATCTTTAAGCCATGAGTCAGCCCACTCTTTTTCGGCCTGTGTAAGCGGGAGAGGAGCCATTTCCGGTTTAGCAGGGGGTTCAATACCGAGAGCTTTCAGCATAAAGAGGTTCTGTTCCAGGTCGTGAAGCGAATGGTCTGCCTGAACAGTCATGGTGTTAAGAAACGAGAGTGTTTTGTAGTAGAACGAACTATATCCAAAGGCAATACGGCTGGGAATGCCGGCCAGCACTGGGAGCAGGTTATATTCAAGTCGGTTGCATGGATAAAATGCAATTGAGGTGTCAAATCGTGAATTCAAAGAAGCGATGAATCGCAGTTTGTCAGTAATGCTTTTTTTCTCAGTGGCATCAAATGCGATTACTTCATTTATGGCCGGATATCTGGCTGCGATCGGAGCAATTCCCTTTTTAAGTGCCAGAAGGGAAATTCTTATACCAGGTTTTTTTTCATGCAGATGGTTCAGCGCCGGTGCCAGTAGAAGAAAATTGCCGATTCCGATTGGGCAGATGGCTAAAAGGTTCATTGGCTAGGGCAGGTTGAGCTTTTCTGCAATGAGGTAGTCATCCCGCTCTGATGTATGTGCAATGAGTTCACAGATAAGTCCTATCGAGAAAAGCTGTACACCCATGAGGAGAGAGCCAACTCCAAGCAGCATCAGAGGACGTATATGCAGTTTACCGTTGATTGCCCACATAGCTCCAAAGTACCCGAGAATTGCTGAGCCTGCCAAAAAGAACAGTATGCCGAGTGCACCAAAAAAGTGAAGCGGATTTTTAAGATATTTTCTTAAGAAAACAATCGTAAGCAGATCAAGTGTCCCCTTGACAAATTTGTCAATGCCGTATTTAGAACTGCCGTATTTGCGTGCATGATGAGGAACAGCCATCTCAGTTACTTTGAATCCATTCCAATGGGCAAATACAGGAAGATAACGGTGGCGTTCGCCATAAATGTCGAGACACTTTGCAGTTTCTGCACGGTATGCTTTGAAACCGCAGTTGAAGTCGTGAAGTTTAACACCGGCAACCCACGATGTAAAGCCGTTCCATACACGTGAAGGGAGTGTGTAAATCAGCGGGTCGTATCTTTTTTTCTTCCAGCCACTTACAAGGTCATAGCCCTGGTCAATAAGCTTAACCATATCCGGTATCGCTGTCGGGTCGTCTTGAAGGTCAGCATCCATAGAAATGATAATGTCATTTTGAGCAGCTTTAAAACCGACTGCGAGTGCTGCCGCTTTACCATAGTTTTTACGGAAAGCTATCGATTTCACACGCTGATCTTTGGCGGCAAGTGTCTGAATTACCTTCTGTGAATTATCACGGCTGCCGTCGTTAATGAATATGATCTCGTAATTGTCAGTTATTGTTGGTAGAACAGATGCAAGACCGGCATGAAGTTCCGGCAGACTTTCCTCTTCGTTATGAAGGGGGATAACTATTGAAATAGATTTCATTTCGTTAATATAAGAAATTTTCATTTAATATATATTCACTAAAATGAAAACAGATGAAAAAATGGCACCAGAGTGCCCACATTTCGGATTTTGCGGTGGTTGTTCATATCAGGATATTCCGTACGAAGTTCAGGTAGCTGAAAAATCGGCTGTGCTGGAAAAGATGATAGGACGAGCTGTGGAAGTTGTACCGTCTCCGGTTGCATACGGTTACCGTAACAGAATGGATTTTGTTTGTGCCTTCGGCAGAACAGGATTCCGGATGCGGAAACGGTATAAGGAGGTTGTGGATCTCACCGATTGCAAACTGCTGCCTACCCGTTTTCTCCCCCTTTTCCTGAAGTTGAAGGCTGCAATAAAAGAGCATGGGATTGAAACCTATGACTATCTGACACATAAAGGGTATTTGAGGTATCTGATATTCAGAGTTGCAGCTAATACAGATGGAATGCTTGTAAGTTTTGTTACAGCATCGGAGGATGAAAAAATTCTGCCCCTTATTGAAATTGCAGCAAAAGAGGCTTCATCCGTACATTGGCTCGTTCATGAGGGGCTGGCAGACCTTTCGTTCGGGCGGATTCATAGAACCTTCAACGAACCATTTATCACAGAAAAAATCGGCGATATCAGTTTCATGATAGGGCCAAACACCTTTTTTCAGAACAATGGCTATCTCTGTTCGAAGCTCTTTGATGAGGCTAAGCAGTATGTTCAAGGCAGGGTTCTCGACCTCTTTTGCGGTACCGGAGCCATATCTCTATATATAGCTTCCAATGCAGACACAGTTTATGGGGTAGAGCTGGTTGATGAATCTATTGTGCTAGCGAAAGAAAATGCCAGGCGAAATGGAATATGGAATGTCTCATTTTCAACAGCTGATGTAGGTGAATGGCTGAAAACGCAGCGCGGGTGCAGGGATTACGATACGGTTGTGGTTGATCCGCCAAGGATTGGCCTCGGTGGTAAGATATGCCGGAGACTCTGCCGGATGGAAATGGAAAGAATCGTCTACGTATCCTGTAATCCGGCCACTTTAAGGGATGATATTCAATTCTTAAGCGAAAAGTTTGAGCTGGTGTCAATAAAGGGGTTTGATATGTTCCCCCAGACTCCCCATGTCGAATGTGTCGCACTTTTAGTTAAAAAAAAGGGTATAGATTGATTGCCGATACCTCTATTGCCTATATTTCATCATGCGAATAAAACCAATACTACTCGTTCTTTTGTCTTTAGCGCTTTTACTTAACGCGCAGTATCCCTCCGGCCTCACAGGAGCCGGCGGTGCTTATGGCAAGTTTGGCGCTGGATTAATGATGCCAGGTGCTTCGATTGCAGATGCTCAACAGGCAAAGGTGCCACTATCAGAACCGGTCAAAGATTCTTCATACATGGTTGGTCCCGGCGATGAGTTTACCATATCGCTTGTGGGTAGCATTGTTGATGAAGTAATAGATGTTACAGTTGATCCGGAAGGTCGGCTTCTTATACCAAAATTTGGTATTATTAAGGTCGACAAGTTTTTGGTAAGCGTTCGTCAGGACATAATCGACCTCATTAAGTCAAAAACAAAAAACGTTGAAGTTTCGGTACAGCTTTCACGGCCTAAAGCGATAAAGATTGACGTAAGCGGACAGTTGCAGAATGCCGGATCTCACGCTTTTGAAGGGGTTGTTCGCCTTTCTGATGCCGTAATAAAGGCAAACGGAGATAGATCAGAACTGCCTGGTCATCTTTCAATTCGCAATGTTAAGATAATAAGAATGGACAAAAGTGTTCTCTATTGTGATTTGCATGATTTTCTTCTTAATGGAAATATTTCGTCCAATCCCGCCCTTTACACCGGAGACAGGGTTGTTCTGGAACAGCGTAAGTACAGCGTTAATCTTTCCGGTGCAGTATCACGTCCGTGGACATTTGAATGGAAAGATGAATCATTGTTTGATCTGATAAATTTTGCAGGAGGTCTTAACGCTTCAGCCGACTCTACGGTAAGGGTGAATCGTTTTAAGAAGGATCGCAGCGGAGTTGAGACATTTGAACTTAAATATCCAGACGGCTGTAAAACATTCAGGGTAATGGCTGAAGACAATATTGTTTGCGGAACGGATCCTAAATGGAGAAACGGGATAACGGTTACGGTTAACGGCAGGGTTAAGAATCCGGGAGTATACTCCCTTCCCAAGTCGTCAACAGTTAAGGATTTTGTCAATATCGCAGGAGGACTTCTCGACGATGCAGATTCTCTTGGTGTTTATCTGCAGAGGCCTTCTATACTTAACAATAACGGCACTAATGTATTCAGGCAGCATATAAATGATTTTGATGTTCAGACAGCAATGACAGTATCTACAGGCGAAAATTATGCCTTGCTGTCAACTTCGTCTCTTCTTATGGATGGGGATATTCTTTCTGTTCCTAAAATCAACATGTTTGTGAGTGTAGTCGGACGTGTGGCAAGACCCGGACTTGTTCAGTTTACTCCCAGCGAAGAGTGGAAGTATTACGTAAAGCTTGCAGGCGGTTTAGATGGAAACAGTTATGACAAATATGCAAAGGTTTATAAAAGAAAGAATAATGGGTGGGTGTCAGCTGGTGATGCAGGTTTAATTGAGGCTGGAGACATTATTATGATTCCAGAGCTGCCAGTTGAGTATAAATGGAACAAGTTTAAAGACATGCTTGCCATAACAACAGGACTGATATCAATTGCAACAACGATTATTGTAATAGGTAAATAATGAAACTCAGGATTAAGATACCGCTTCTTATTCTTGCTGCAAGTTTTTCTTTAATTCTTATTCTCTATTTCATTTTGGGCGGCTACATAGTTAAGGGATATTCGGAACTTGAAGAAAATCTGGCTTTAAAAGATGTCGACAGAATTTACAAGGCTTTAGATGGTGAAGTTAAACAGCTTGCAAATAGTGCAGGAGATTATGCTTTTTGGGATAATACCTACGACTTTGCTGTAACAAAAAGCAGCGCCTATATTGATGAAAATTTTTATTATTCAAGCATGCAAAATCTAGGTGTATATGCTTTTTTAATAGTCAATAAAAAAGGTGAATTTGTATACGGTAAAGTAGCTGTAGATTCAACAGAAAGCCTTGCAGATCCGGACAGTTCTCTTTTAAGAGAGTTCTTGACAAATCCTTCAGTCTGGTTGTTTAAAGAGGGAGATTTTCTTCATTCCGGAATTATAATGGTGAATGGTTTGCCTGTAATGTTCGGATCCGCATCAATACACAAAAATGAACGGTTAGGAGCTTCCCGCGGTGCTGTTATATTCGCAAAACAGCTGGATAGCGATATGTCTGAAAAACTCAGCGAAATTACCAGTCTCCAATTCAGTATAGAGAAAGAAACAGTGTCTGAAGGTAAGAATGTTAGCAGTACCCGTATTGAAGTCTTATCTTCAGATACTTTAGTTGCATACTCGGCTGTAAATGATTTCAATGGGAAAAAAGTTCTTGAAATACGTCTGCCTTTGTACCGTGAAATTGTAGACAGGGCTAAAGTTCAGGTAAATTACTTCCTGGTTCTTTTAATAGTTTTAGCAATCGGGTTTGCTGCAACTGTGATTGTTCTGATGGAACTATTTGTAATAGGACGCCTTAATGTTCTGGCAAGAGACATCAGAATAATAAGACAGCGTAAGCGCACCGAGTCAAGAGTTACTGTCAAAGGACGGGACGAGCTGGCTGGCTTGGGCACAACAATAAACGAAATGTTAAGTTCAATCGAATCTTCAGGTCGGGAAATAACAGAAAGTGAAAAGAAGTTTCGTCTTGCATTTGAAAATGCCAAGGATCCGTTCTTCTGGATTGATTGTAGCGATCTGTCAATTATAAATATAAATAAAGCGGCTGAGGTTCTGCTTGGCAAATCAAGAAATGCCGTTATCGGCAACTCGCTCGATACCTGTTTCCCCGCGAACAGAACAAAAGAGTATAATGAGCTGTTTGGACTCTATGCAGCTAAGAACGATGCCTTCGATGCAGAGATAGAGATTCAATCATCTGATTCTTTGAGAATAGTCAATGTAAGTGGTTCGACAACAACTCTTGCCGGACAGCAGGTAATACAGGCGGTTTTTCAGGATATCACAAAAGAGCGTGAATCGGAACGGGAGAAACATCAGCTTGAAGAGCAGTTGCGACAGGCGCAGAAGATGGAAGTTGTCGGTCAGCTTGCGGGCGGCATAGCTCATGACTTTAATAATATGCTGTCAGGTATTTCCGGATACTCTGATCTAATTATGAAAAAGTATGGCGAGAAGGATGCGGATCTTGCGAAGTATGCAGGCATTATCCACAGCACAGCAGCTTCGGCGGCAGACGTTACTGCGAAGCTTCTTGCTTTTGCGCGTAAAGGTAAAAATGAAGTATCTAGGATTGAATTGAATGCAGTGGTTGATGACGTTATGAAGCTTATGGAGCATACTTCAGATCGTAAAGTGAAGGTTGTTTTCAGCGAAAGAACAGATTTGGCTACCGTGATAGGCGACAGAAGTCAGGTTCAGAACGCAATTCTTAATCTGGCCATGAATAGCATTGATGCAATGCCAAATGGCGGTGAGTTAATTTTTGTAACTGAGAATGTTGATATTGATGAAAATTATGTCAAAACACATCCTTATAAAATCAGTGTTGGCAGATATGTGAAGCTGGTTGTTCAGGATAACGGAATGGGCATGGATAGTAAGGTTAAGGCAAGGCTTTTCGAACCTTTCTTTACGACAAAAGGTGTTGGCAAAGGAACCGGACTTGGATTGGCAAGTGTTTACGGCACTATGAAAAGTCATAATGGCTCTGTCACTGTTTACAGTGAAATCGGCAAAGGCACGGCATTTAATCTCTATTTTCCGTATGCGTCAGATCCGTCAACAGAGGCAGCTGCAGCTATTCAGAAGGTTATTCGCGGAACAGGAAACATTCTAGTTATCGATGATGAAAATATTGTCCGCAATGCTGCGACAGACATTCTTACAGAACTTGGATACTCTGTTGAAACAGCTAAAGATGGTCTTGAAGGCATCAGAGTCTATAAAGAGAACTGGCAGAAATACGATGCTGTTATTCTTGATATCATTATGCCAAATTTAGGCGGCGCCGATACATTTAATGAACTGAAAAAGATTAATCCTGAAATCAGAGCACTCATCTGCAGCGGATATGCAATGAACGCTGTTGCTGCAAAAATTTTGGAAAGCGGTGCAAAAGGCTTTACTCAGAAGCCCTTTGACGTCACTAAACTCTCAAAAGCTATTGCTGAAGTTTTATCAGCTTAGAAAAACTCTTTATATATAGCTCTGACCGCTTCGTCCGCTGAATTCTCGTGAACAGCTATAAAGAAACTTATATCTGAAGCTCCCATGTTCAGCATGAGCGGCTTAATCTTCTCTTTTGCAAGAGCTGAAAGAGTGCGTGAAGCTACATCGTGGTGATTTCTCATACCGCGGCCGGCAACAACTACCTGCGCCATTTCCTCTTTCATTATAATATCTGCGCCTGGAACCTTTTCCTGTAAACGGCGTTCAAGTTCATTTAAGAGCCCGGGCTTTTCGATATATTTCTTTTCAAATACTACAGATAGAGTATCTATTCCAGACGGAATGTGTTCAATAAGAATTCCAAGGTCGCTGAATGTCCTTGATATTTCGGCATCGACACCAAGGTCTTCATTGAGCAGGAGGCGCGAGATATTAATAACGGCATATTTCTTCTTTGAGGAAACTCCGGCAATTCTCTCTTCAGCGGGAACCATACGATCTGAGCAAACGATAGTTCCGTCGCCGTTCGGGTTTTTAGTGCTCTTTACATAGAATGGTATGCGGTGCGGTATGAGGTGTGGAAGTGCAGCAGCCGGAACCTTGGAATCAAGGTGCGCCAATTCACGTGTTTCGTCGAAACATATCTCCTTTATCTGAGAAGCTTCAGGAACTATTTTAGGATTAGCTCTTGCTATTCCGTCAACGTCGGTGAAATTTTCACAGCGAGATGCATTTACTGCGTGTGCAACAAATGTCTGAGAGATATCGGAACCGCTTCTCGGCAATACCGCTACAGTACCATCTTTAAGGAGAGCGTAGTATCCGGGGACTACTATTATTCCAGGCAGCGCAGACAGTTTGGCTTTTACATAATCGGCACATGATACATCAAATGCTGCATTTGTCGGATGGCCGGTGAGAAGCAATCCGCAGTCTTCAGGGAGAGCGAGAGATGCTTTCATTCCTTTGTGATTTAAGTAAAGATGCATCAGACGGGCAGAGTAATGTTCACCGCGGGAAGCAAAGTAGGCCTCTTTCTTATCCTGATCGCTGAACGTTTTGCTGAAATCTTTTTTAAGTCCATCAATAATAGGTTCACGCATTTCGGGAGTAAGTCCCATGTCTGTCATGATCTTTGTGTAAATGGAAATTATTTCAGCTGCGCTCTCTCCGCGGTTGAGTTCCATCTTTATACCGTCAACCTTATGGTTTCCATCACGGGCAACGTTGAACAGCAGATCGGTTACTTTGTATTTGTATTCTTTGGATTTGCCCGGTGCGGAGACAACTATATATTTCCTCGATTTGTCAGAGTCAATAATGCGTCTTGTCTCTTCAAAAAGTTCTGCCGATGCAAGGGATGAGCCGCCGAATTTACAAACTGAATAACTCATTTTTCTGCTCCACAATTAAAAAGTTTAAATAATTAATTTTTTTAAGTTGAGAAAAATAGACGAATTCAATTGAAAAGACAAATAAAAGTGAAGGAAACTGTTGCTTTTTAATCCAGCTATTCAATATATTTAACACATAATGAATTACTCGGTTCACCTATCGCTTATTATTGGGATTCTCGTCATTACGCCATATAAAGCGGAAGGGTAGTTTTTTAAATAAAACGAACAAGAAAATTAGAACCCCCTTCCAGAAGAGATGGAAGGGGGTTTTTGTTTTGATGGTCAAAAAAAGGAAAAGAAGGGATTTGTTATGAACAGCGATACAGTAAAAAAAGGGGATGAGAGGGCGCCGCACAGAGCACTCTTACGAGCATGCGGAATTAAACCGGCCGACTTTAATAAGCCATTTATTGCCATAGCAAACTCCTATACAGACATTGTTCCTGGCCATGTTCATCTGAATAAAGTTGGTGAAATGGTTAAGGCGGCTGTTATAAAGGCCGGGGGTGTACCATTTGTGTTCAATACTATAGCAGTATGCGACGGTATAGCAATGGGGCACATGGGTATGCGGTACTCTCTTCAGAGCCGCGAAAATATCGCTGATGCTGTCGAAACAATGGTTCGTGCACACGCTTTTGATGGAATGATATGTATACCCAATTGTGATAAAGTTACACCTGGAATGTTAATGGCTTCTGTCAGGGTTAACATACCGACCATATTTGTTTCTGGCGGTCCTATGAAAGCGGGAATCCTATCCGATGGAAGAAAAGCGGATCTTGTATCTGTGTTTGAAGGCGTCGGAGCTATACGTGAAAAGAAAATTACATCAAAGGCGCTCCTTGATCTTGAAGAGAATGCCTGCCCGGGCTGCGGCAGCTGTTCAGGCATGTTCACCGCAAACTCAATGAACTGCCTGTGTGAGGCTATCGGTCTCGCTCTTCCGGGTAACGGAACTCTACTTGCCGAAGATAAAGCAAGAGAGAACCTTTTCAAAAAGGCGGCAGAGCGAATAGTTGCAATGGTAAAGGAAAATCTTACTCCAAGAAAAATTGTTACGCAGAAGTCTCTTGATAATGCGATGGTTCTCGATATGGCTATGGGCGGCTCTTCAAATACAGTGCTGCATACACTGGCATTGGCTTATGAAGCTGGATTAAAATACGATATGCAGAGAATAAATGCGCTTGCAAAGAGAACACCCAATATATGCAAGGTTGCTCCTTCAAGCCCATATCATATGGAAGATGTAGGCCGGGCGGGTGGAATATCTGCAATTATAAATGAAACAGC
>JAEUSG010000321.1 GCA_016788315.1 Fibrobacterota bacterium
CGGTTGCCTGAAGATCATTTCTGGAACTTGGATAAGTTCCAGAACCAGAAGCATATTCTGTATTTTGAACAGTTACGGTATTTGCCACATCGTCAACAGAAGTTATTTTCCACTTACCCTGAGTTGTATATCCGTCTGTAAAACAATCGTTTATGTTAATTTGAGATAAATCAGGGTTTCCAGAGAAAGTTATTGTCCATGGGCCTGTTCCGGTAACACTGGCAACACTCACATTAATATTTGAGCTGGTACCAATCGTATAGGTATGCGTACCGGAAAAATATTGGAATGCTAGGCCTCCGAATTCAAAGGCACCCATATCCCATTTGTTATAGCGGCTTCTTATAGTGTCAACAATATCTGTATGTAATATTTTTGATGGTAAACTTGAATCAGCAGAATTTATACATTGAGATGCTGCAGATAACGCAAGATTGAGGCCAGCGGTTGATGTGTCCGCAAATGTTTCAAGCGGAGTAGTTGTAACATTGTTTAATCCTTCCTGCGGCATATTACCAGACTCACCCGCATTAAAGTCTGCATAGGTATTCGTTACGGACAAAGAATAATTGACAGTATTTCCTATGGCAATATTGTTAACTACAGTATCATGATTTGCACGAGTTCCGCCAGTATATAAGCCTGTCGCACATTTATAGAATGTATTATGGTAGAAACTGTTACCATTTGCTGCGTTGTTATTTATATAACTTGATATACCGCGATTTGACGCATCGTAAAATATATTATTGTAGATATAACAATCTGAAGCACCATTACCATCATGAAGATAAATACCATCAATAACATTTTTTAGTAAATTATTTCTTATTTTCAATCTAGAATTATTGGCTCTTATACCATTATTCCGTGTAGCAGGAAAAATCTCTAAACCATCAACAACAGCAAATTTTGATGATACTGTCAAAGAACTGTTAATTCTTACACCAGAGCCGAAAACGCCTTTATGTTTTTGCGATGGTTCAGATGTAAGTATAGGATAATGGGCACTATCAGTATAAAAAACACCAATTGTACCACCAGGTATATCGCCGTCATTGTAGCAAACGCCTTTCTCGATCGTATTTTGAGCTACCAAATCAGTAGCACGTGCTGTATTCCATGCGGCGACAGACGTATATCGACGGTAAAAATTTATTGGCTGACCAGACAGGTTAACACCGACCGGTGACTGAAGTATAAATTGGGTTAAATTTATTTTCTTTCTTATGAAACTTGAATTAGAATTGACACGTACAGAATCACCTTCGCCAACATTTTGAGGTAGTGTTCCTGAAGAAAGCGTGACCGTGTCACCGGTGTTGTTG
The DNA here is from genome assembly GCA_016788315.1 of Fibrobacterota bacterium. Classification (GTDB taxonomy): domain Bacteria; phylum Fibrobacterota; class OXYB2-FULL-49-7; order OXYB2-FULL-49-7; family JAEUSG01; genus JAEUSG01. The sequence continues at coordinate 1,329 of JAEUSG010000321.1, forward strand.
GTTGAACCAGTTGTTGAGTATAAAACACCCGAAGCCGTTCCAATTGAACGTGAAACTGTATCAATCTCGCAACTATTTTTGAAAATCCATGTACTACCGTTACCGCCACCATTTGTACTGCTAATGCAATAAGCTGACTGCGTTCCTGTCATGTAAGATGGTGTAACGTCATACATACGGATTCTGCCGGTACCGCTCCACGATCTGGCAGTTGCTGCAGGAGTAGATGTAACAATAATATCATCTGCATCGCCGCACGAATATCCATATCCATTAAAGTCAACCAAACCGTTATTGGTTACATTGGCACCAAGATAAAGGTCTCCATTTCCGGTATTCCGTAGTATAGAGTTTGCACCAGTCAGCGATAGAGTATTGCTCAAGGTCAAATTATAAGATGCGCCTTGGTCAAAAGTACCATACGTTATTACAAGAGGACATGGAATGGTTAAGGAAGAGCCTAAAATAACGCTGTTTGATGTTGTTGATTTATTGATTTCCCATCCGCCTGCAATTACACTGGCTCCAGTTTGAGTAACAGTCTGCGAAATACCACCTGATAATAGCAATTTGCCAGTACCTGCTCCAATGCCAGGCAAAAATGCTATATCTCCTCTAGCTTCGACG
>JAEUSG010000347.1 GCA_016788315.1 Fibrobacterota bacterium
CCTGTTGTCTGAAATGCAATTTAGAGACATAAATATTAAAATCGGGACTCACGAGGCTAAATTATCGCGCCGGTAGAACTGTTCTGAAACCGACAAAGCTGCTTTTCCAGCCGGGAATACCGAAGCCGCGGTTGCTGGAGCGGAGTTCCGTCACTTTATCCTGCCAGCCGCCGCCGCGGATTACCCGGGCTGAGCCGGTGACTGGTCCGACAGGGTTATTCTGAACAGCAGCTGTATAGTTTCCATACCAGTCATTGCACCACTCCCACACATTGCCTGCCATATCGTAAAGACGATTACCGTTTGGCATTTTTGTAGCAACTGCCTTTTGTGATGCTGCAGCGCCGCCGCCGTATACGGCATAGTTTGCGCTCTGTGTTGAATCGTCACTCCAGTAATATGCTGTCTGGCCTCCCGCTCTGCAGGCGCTCTCCCACTCAGCTTCAGTAGGCAGTCTATATCCTGTCTTTGAAGTGTCTATAATCAGATTGTTAAGTGCTGTACAGTTATTGCCCGCAGTTCCTTCGAGCGCGCTGTATGAGTAAATGGTATCGTAACCATATCTCTTGCTTAACGCGTTGCAGAACAGCACTGCATCAAACCAGGTAACGCTCTCTACCGGATAATCGGGATTGTATGCACTGTTTGAAGGTTTCACCCCCATTATTTCAAAGAAGCGCCCTTGAGTTACTTCTGTGGAATCCATATAAAATGGATTTACCCTTACCTCATGGTCCGGTACTTCATCCGGATAGGCAGAAGTTGACCCCATTTGAAAGGTGTCTGACGGACATGCTCTCATTGCAGTTCTGAGTGTTCGATAAACTACGGTGTCAAGAGTAACATTACCATCATCATCCGTAGCTTTGAGTATGCATGAATAACTTGAATCCTGCAATGGTATTTGTATGAGAGTATCTGTTACTGTACATGTTATGAAATTTCCACTTGCTCCTATATCCCACTCTGTCAAAACAACCCTTCCATAAAGATCAGATGTAACTGCATGCAGTTTTACTGTTGCCCCTGGCATTACAATACTGTCAAGGCCAGCATTGGCTCTTGGCGGATCGCGCAGAAACCGTACAACCATTTCATCAATAAGCTGATCGTTATTTGAGTTTGTAATTCTAAGCACACAGATATAAGAAGAGGTAGGAATTGACGGCAATATTATGTTTGTGTCTCCAGAAGATGTTGCAATAAAATTCCCTGTTTTCCCTATATCCCATTCATATTTAATTATCGAACCGCTTGTGAGGACAATTGTTGGATGCAGTCGCAAGCTGTCATTTATTGAGCGTGTTGTATCACGGCCTGCACTGAACTGTGTTATGCTGGGATAACGTACAGTTATTGGCCATGATAAAATCGCTGTTGCACCTGAATCATCACGCACCTGCATTGTTACTGCATGGCTACCTACCTGAGTCGACACCGGACGCCAGCTTATTATACCTGCAATACTATCAACAGTAATTCCTGTCGGCGGGTTAAGAAGACGGTATATGAGGCCGCTCTCCTGCTCAAGGTCTGAAGCGTAAACGGTATCCCGATACTCTTCACCAACTGTAACATAACGGGTCATTTCTGCTGCTTTGGTTATGAAAAGCGGTGCGGTATTTCTGGCTGAATCTACTACTGTCAACACCCATGCCAATGAATCTTTTGCACTATCCTGATCAAAAACAAGAGCCCAGGCATGCCGTATTCCAGTATCTGCTATTTCAGGTGTCCAGCTGATGATAGAATCATTTAAAAGCAAAAATTCTGACCATGGTGAAAAGGTTAAACGGTTGCCTTCATCCTGATCTGCTGCCCGGAGAGTCCGCTGATAGCTTTGTCCAACTTTCACTGTGGCATTCATTGAGGCCGCATTCAGCAGAAAGTAGGGGCTGTGATTTGCTACCGGAATATAGACTGGGTTAAAATAGACTACAAAGGTTATCTGTTTTACATTAGCCTTAGGACTTGAGTCAACAGCACGAATAATAAAATTATTTCGTCCATCTTTTAATATGAGACCCGGTAGATCAAAAAAGTTATCAACTACTGGAATTGTAGAGTCATTTACTTTAAGTGAACTTATGCCGCTGAAATCAACTACTTTTCCAAATAAATGAAGAGACCGTGTTGCCAAGGTATCGTACATGTTATGCGAAAGCACAGTTATTACAGGAGAAGAGGTATCCGGTTTCTGCAGTGCATATGCATTAACGGTAACGGAAATATTCTGATTTGTCTCTCCTGGAACGGCCGTATTACCGAGATAAAGGACACCCAACACTTTGTTTATGCCTTCAACCTTGATTGAAAAATCCAGCCCACCAGGCAACTCGTCAAGTTTTACTGATTTATCAGCATAAGAAAAGATGTTTACCCTATCCGATTCCATACCTGAAGAATGAATTGTTATGCGGACACTATCAACATCTTTAGGTATAATGACAGTCGAATCCTGCATCCATTTTATAGTGAGTTGCAAATGGGTAAGGACTTCAACCTTTGTGATATTCCTGTCTTGACAGTTTAAAAAGCAGAACGCAATAAATAAAACGGTAAGAACTAAAAACTTCACCAGTTCACTTCCATTTCAGTACGCTTAACAGTTTCACCCGTCTGTTGCGATTGATTATAAAGCTGTACGCCGGCAACAACTGCCAAAGTAGCAGATACACCTAGAAGAATCCATTTTGTTCTATGCAGCGCAGATGATATCTGTGCAGAAGATGGTTGTGAAGAGTTTATATCATTATGATGTTCGATATTTTCTGTTTTTGAAATTGTACTCTGTCCAGTATCCATTGCTACAGCTGGAGGTAAATCTGCAGAATCTGATTTTCCAATTGCCTGATATATCAACTTAGGCAGTCTGCTTTTTACTGATCTAGCAGATGCATCAGGGAAGTTATAGGCTGTTTCACCGATTAATATTTGGAAATCGGTATCAAACAGCCCCATCTGTAAAAAACACCCCTGACCGGAATATCTTACATTGACAAGCATGACAAGAGGTATGCCGGAAAAACGTCCAATCTGAGTTGCATCAGTAACGGAATAACCTATGTCATTTGTCACAGCTTTCCATTCAGCACTATCTGTCAATACAAAATTTCTTGCTATCTCATAACTGCCGGTCTTTTCAAGCTCGTTATTAATCAGTGCAGTAAGTGTATCTTGATGTATACTTTTTTGCGCAGGATTTCCTTTTGCAGGAAGCATATGAACCAATACGGTATTATAAGACGCCGAAAAAACAGCCTGTGCTAACAGCAGAAAAACGATTGTCCATGCAAACGGTCTCAAGCTCATCCATCCTTTTTAGAATACTTTAATCTCTTCTGTAAAATAGACTTTTGTCGCTTAAATATGCACATGGTAACTATTTTAACACAACTATGGTTGAACCACTTGAAGTACCATCAAAAGAGGCTATTGCCCTTCTTAACCCCTTTTCCGGATTAAGATTGAATGATATAGCTGTTCCTGCTACTGAAAAAGAGTTTACAGCAGCTCAAAGTGAACTTTTAAATGAAACACACGTAGGATTTGACACCGAATCCAAACCCACCTTCTTTAAAGGTGAACAATCCACCGGGCCTCATATTGTTCAATTTGCTACACTATCGAAAGCATATATCTTTCAGGTTAACCGTAAGGAGGGTCGCAACGCCCTGATTTCAATTCTGCAATCTAACAATGTTGTCAAGGTTGGCTTTGGCCTTAAATCCGACCTTAAGCTAATTGAAAACAAACTGGCCATTAACGCAGCTGCTGTTATCGACCTGGATTATCTTTTTAGAAAGCGCGGTTATAGAAAAGAGGTCGGTGTTAAGGCGGGAGTGGCAATTGTTCTGAATCAGAGGTTTCAGAAACCTAAAAGCGTTACTACATCCAATTGGGCACAATACAACCTGAAGCCTAACCAACTGATTTATGCAGCAAACGATGCATATGCTGCAATAAAAGTCTATCACAGCCTCTAAATCATATTTATCAAAGAAGTCTGTTTACTGTCCTGCAGACATATTCAGCATCCGCAGCACTCATTGTCTGATGACATGGGAGTGTCAGAATGTGATCTGCAAGCCATCGTGCATTTCTGAATTCTTTAACTACCCCGTCTGGAAGCATGGCCTTTGGCCAGTATCGCGCTGTCTCTATGCCTTCTTTTTCAAGTCTTTTCTGTAATGCATCACGTCCCCGTTTCACCACAATCGGGAAAGCAAGCGGGCAGCTCCCTTTTCTAAGAGTATTGAACAAAGCAGATTTTTTCAACTTTTTTTCGTATAAGGAATATATCTCTGTTCTGACAGAACGTATTCTAACGCCATCTGCATTTTGAATTACTGTTTTCGATAATTCATCGATTGGGAAAACCACATCCGGCTCCTTATGGAATCTTCCTGCCTCTTTTAAATGGTCCATAAACGAATTACGCATAATTTCTTTATCCGGAGAAATTGATTGGTAATAATTTCTTATGTGATATATTTCTGTTTTTTGTAAATGTAAACTGTAGGCGGAATCCAGATCGACAACATTGACATTTATCTTTCTTTTTATTTTATCATTATTAATTTTTAGAAGTGCTGCATAAGTGACCGGAATAGTTTTTCTGATACTGAAAATTGCTGCGTCTCCAAAACTGCCGACCTCTTTTTTACCTGCATAAGAGAATAGTGCATGAGCACAATCTTCAATGAATTTGAGCCCATGCTTTAAAGCAAATGATTTTGCCTCCTCCACGCCATCACTGTTACCAAGATAGTGATGCCATAATATTCCCGCAGTTTTATCCGAAATCAAACCCTCTGCATGACTCCATTTAACTTTACCATCTTTTGTCATGTCAATAAACGATAATTTCAAATTCCGTCTTTTCAGTGGGGGAATAACAGTATTGCATACAAACGAAGGCAGCAGTATTTCACTCCCTTGTTTCAGCCCGAGAGCCTCTACCGCATAGTAAAGCGCATGCCGTGCACAGGGAAAGCTGAAAAAACTGTTTTTATCAGATTTATAATCTATTGCATCATTGTTTTTATGCAGAGATAATAGATCCGGAGTTAAACCAGGACTATTTGTTACATATCGTTTTTTCATCTGATTAATGATATCCTTGTTGATAATTCACGTATGCCTGTTGACATTTTAACAATATATAGACCTGCCGGCTGTCCTGCTCCTGTCCAGGAAATCTCATTAATTCCCTTAAGATTTGAGTTTCTGAAAATTTCACGGCCTTTGACATCATATATCCGCAAAGAGGTCTCACCTTCACTCTTTTCCGGTATTGTGAATCTTATATTCACGCTTCCGCAGAACGGGTTCGGTGAAGCAGCCAATGTAAAGGATGCTATGCCTGCTTTCTGAGTATTATTCTCATTTTGAACTGGAATTGACATATCCGGCCAGAATGTATCAGCTGCTACTGAAGCTGTTCTTCCATCAAACTCATAATAACTGTTTGCAAGAGCGCTATTCACTCCGCCGATTGGAATGAAGTCCGAACAGAAACCGTATTGTCCAAGCACATTTACTGCCCGCACAACATAACCGCGATCACCTGTGAAGGTTTTATCATACACATAACTTCTGGCTGTAGCACCTAAGGTTGCAATAATTTTATTTGTATCACCACTCGATTCAGCTCTGTATCCATTATCACAAATCTGGTAGCTGCTTACGTTACCTGTTGCGGGAGCCAGCCATGCCATTGTATTTGCTGCACCTGTCATCCAAGGTCCGCCCGGTGCTTCGGGGACAGTATGCGCCAGAGGTGAATAGCCGCTTTCCTGACCAAGCCTGTTCACCGCCGTTACAGCATAATGACAGATTATTCTGTCGCTGAGATCAACGCTGACGTCAGCAAATTGTGCATTGTCAATAGGATCGGCAGTAAGTTTTGTGAAGCCGTTCTTGCCGGAAGGATATCCGCCCTTCGCGCGATAGACATTATATCCGACAATATCGGTCCCTTTAATCCTCTTCCAGCGAAGACTAACTTCTTTTTCTCCCCATACAGTTGCGACTAACCCTTCAGGTCTTACAGGGTTTGAATATACCGGACAAGATGCCAAACTTTGTAATGAATCTTTTCGAGCAGTTACATAATATGAATAAAATGACATGTCCCCATTATCAACAGCTGGAGCGTCATTCCAGGTATGAGCAGCTGTTGAACCGACTTTGACATATGCTCCAGGTCTTCCATTCCACTTGCTTCTGAATATGTAGAAAGAATCCGCTGGTGTACCTGTATCTGACGGTATCCATGAAATTGTTAAACCAGAAGCATTTGTAAGAACTGTCACACTCTCCGGTGGAAAAGGTTCCATTGGAAGTTTATCAGTAATCTTAAGTGCATATACCGGGTGTCTATTGTCAGGGCTTAACAATGCAGCAGCATAAAGTAAATGTACATTATGATATGGACTACTTCTAAAATGGCGCCCCATATTACCTCCGGCGGCCGGAACACCAGTAAGAGATAGGGTATTCCATCCATCCGCATCAGTTGCAGGATCAAATGCTGCAGTCACTGCTCCATCACCACTCACAACAATAGTCTTGCGGAGCCACTCATCATAAGTTGCCGTCATACCTCCATAGCTCCATGTCCCTTTACGTATAGGTGTATTTTTTGAAAGAGAGTAAGATTTCCAAGTAGCCGAAGCAATATCGAATGACCATGTACTGCTGTCCTCCATTATGTCTGGAGCGCCAACTGTTCCGCCTACTTTGATAAGAACATGATTCTTTAAATCATAAGCCGTTGTGGGCGCCTGATACATCGCGGTTGGAATAACTGTTCCGACTGGAAACTGTATCCATCTGTTTGTATGACCATGGTAGGCCCAAACTGCATTATTGTTTAGGCGCCCTGTTAGTATATTAAGACCGAAGTCACGGGCATATGTAAAGTTTAAACTGAAGCCTGGTGCATATGGATAACTTGGAGATTTTGGCCAGGGCTGAATCGGTCTCATACTATACCATTGACTTCGTGCAGCATCATAAGCCCAGACTCCACTCTCTTCAGTAGTTATCATCGCCTTAATCTGCTTTCCATCTGCTGATATTTCTCCATACCCGTGGTTAAGTCCTGGATGAAAGGCACCACCCATCTTAAAAATTCTTTCCATACCCGGATCATAAACTAATGCAGGTCCGCATGTTTTTGGAGGTCGGTGAAATGGATTTGAGTTTGTAAATGTATCCTTCTTAAAGGTGTATTCCCATACTCTATTTGTGTTGGCCGAATTATGGCCGAAACCCAGAATAATAACACCATTTTTATAATCCCAGGCAAGATCATTTTCGTACGCCTGCGGTGATCTGTAGTGAGGTAATGTTGTAACCGGCACCCAGCTCAATGTTCCATGTGCTGCTGGGTCATATGCTGAAACAATCGCGGAAAATAGTAGTATGACAGCTAAACTGATTTTCATGATTTCTCCTTATGCTTATTTAATCTACCCCAAACTCTGCCAATCATCAAGCAAAAATGAAGCCTACTGAATAATCCTCTAAAACCCTTAAAAAATGGAATGAATATTGTAAGTGTACCATAATGATACTATATTGATACTATTATGATACCTATTCTAATAATAAGGTTCAATACCAGAGGAGTTATCACACACATTGAATCCTCAGTGTACAGTCATGACTGGCAATTGACAGATTATCATACAGCATTATTAAAGAAAAACCGTATTCAGAAATTCTTTAAGATTCCAGAAAATTTAACAACAGTTAAT
>JAEUSG010000396.1 GCA_016788315.1 Fibrobacterota bacterium
GAACAATAACTGGCTTCTGGTTTTCAGGCGTCATATTTGGTGAGAGTGAAAGGTCGCCGTAGAACATTGAGGCAAAGATACAGGCATTGGCTCTAATCCATGCCCGACCGAAATTGTTTCCCTCCTTAAGGTAGCCGCGCATGCGCACCCGCGGCGGGAGAACAGCAGATGTATCCGCGAGTCCGAACATTGGTCCAAGATAGCCGTAAGCGCCGCAGTATTGGGTTGGACCTACGGCTAAAACGTTGCCGCTATTCTTGATCATTGCTGCCTGATTCAGAAATCCTCCGCCATTACCTGAATGACAAGCGCTTGACAACCAAAAACGGATAGGGAAGTGGGAATTGTAAAAGTCATTTATTGTTATTCTGCATGGTCGTGCATAATATGCGTAATTGCCTTCAGCAGACAAATCAAACACTTCACCACCCATTCTGAATTCTTTAAGATGAAACGGGGTAGTGTCTGTGGACGGTCGAAGATTAACAGTGGGCCAAACATCGCTGAGCTTGTTTCCATCAAGTAATTTAGGAGCCCATATTTTGTTAAAGAAAGCTGTGCGTGGCAAACGGCTGGCGCCTGTTCGGTAATCATGGTTTGACTGCAATACCCTTTTGAGCAATACTGTTTCGCTGCCATATGATGCGGTGTAGTAGGGATCGCATCCCATTCTTGAAACCCAAATGTTAAGGTGTCCGGGGGTGTACCAGCCTCCGCCGTAGCCACCAACTCCGACCCTGTTGCCCAGCATTGCTGAATCAGCCTCCGATGCCCACATTGTCATGCTCCAAAAGCTTCCGTCTGCTCCGTCAGCAAGCCAACCATCTCTTGCAGTAGGCAATTTGCCTATAAGAATGGCTCCGGCCATAATCTGTGTTCTGTTATTGTACCTCACGGATATTGTGTCCCAGAGCCGTTTACCGTCTGCAGCAGTACCTGACAGATTTGGGAAGGGGACTATTTCGGTTTTGTATCCTTCATTCTGCAGGTCAGATGCAAGTCTGTTAACCTCGGTCTGAACAGATGGGTAAATAACCTGGTTGACAACAAGCAGGACAAGCATGTTGCCCGGTTCAGGCGGTGTTATACGGATAAGGCATGTGGTAGTCAGAGTAGAATCTATGGATGTAGTTACTTTGAAGGTGAATGAATCGATACCACTTGTACCAGAAGCAATGTAACGGAAGCCGGGGAAAAGGCGTGGAGCACGATGTCTACCCTTTTGGTTGGGGTATGGGGCGGTTTTGCCCTGGTAGTTTAGGTAGTTTGTGTCATAATAGATCATATAGTTGTTTGAGTCAAAATAGCTTGGCATGAGTTCTACAGAACCGAGTTTTCCCTGAGTGAAAGTAGTTGTAATGTTAGTGGCGGTTGTGTCCCAACCACGAATAAAAGGGGCGAAAGTTAATGTATCGCCGACCTGTACATTCAGTTTCATTGGTGTTGCAGTAAGGCATAAGGAAATTTGAACTAAAAAGCAAAAGAGCAGAGATACTGTTAGATAAAATGGTTTCAAAGTTCCCTCCTGCAAGAAAAGATGAGATTATTGCCAACGTTAGCACTGGTCTTAAGTATAGCCAATAAAGAGGACTTTGTCAAACCTAAATTTTTTAGAATGCGGCATTTACTGTTTCGAGGGCACGCTTCCTCGAAACAGCTTCAGGCTCACTTTTGAGGTCAGAGCAAAGTAATCCCTGAAGATTCGCAATTACTGATTTCTCTTCAGGAAGAGCCAAAATCAGAGCGATCAGCTCATATATTGTGACTTCTCTGTTTGATTCCAGCTTTTTTTTCAGCTCAGATATGATGATTGAGTCAACAACTTCTTTTCTTTCCGGTATCACAGCTAAGCTGTCTTTGGTAACGATCTTATAAAGTTCGACCGTCTTTCGGAAGGCTACAGAGTCCGGCGCAGATTTCAGTTCCTTAATTATTGCAGCGCGAATTACCGGGAGATAACAATCTTCTGTAATTGAAGTACAAGAGCAGTTTTCGAAATTTCGCAACAGTGTTGAATGTCTGGCTTTTAGGTACGGTAGAATCTTTTTGCTGAATATTTTTTCCTTTTTCGAGTTGACATCGCTTGCGGCCAATGCTTTAACGGCTGAAATATTCCAGCTATCAGTTCTGTCGCAGGCGGTAAGTATCAACAGAATCGTAAGGATGAGACAGATTAAATGTTTAGTTCTGCCGGCCATAATAGATCTTAATCTCCTCTTTGCCCTGTAGAACACGGACGGCATTGTATGCCAATGCCCGCATTTCGTTTTGACCCGGATACGTTTTAATACCTATCCCGGTTCCTGCAAGTCTTGATTTTATAAGATCAGTAAGTATCTCACTTTTTGTAAGTCCACCGGTCAACAGGATATGGTCAGCTTTTTCACCGTTGAAAGCAGGAATTAGTGAAGTTATCTCTTTTGCTATCTGGTAGGCTAGTGCTTTTACAACGTCTATAACTTCCTGAAAACCTTCCCTGTATTTGCGTTCAATCTCTCGGAAATCCGATGTGCCTAAGAGGCTTATGAGACCTCCCTTGCCCTTGTTTAGAAGTTTGAGCTCCTTTTCAGAATATTTACCTGAAAAGCACATTGCTATGATCTGCCCCGGCGGAAGAGAACCGCTTCGCTCTGGAGAGAAGGGACCTTCACCAGTAAGCGCATCGTTTACATCGATGTATCTGCCCTTGTGATGCGCACCGACGCTTATTCCGCCTCCGAGATGCGCTACAATAAGGTTCAGTTCGTTATAGAAAACGCCGCTCTCTTCAGCATAACGTTTAGCGGTGGCTATTTGACTTAGTGCATGCGAAATTACCTTACGCTTTATCTCTTTTATACCTGTAATTCTTGCTATTGGGTCTACTTCATCAACGACCGGAGGATCAACTATGTACGAAGATTTGCCTGTGTCATCCGACAGCTCTTTTGCAATTAGTCCGCCGAGGTTGCTGGCGTGTTCACCCTGTACATTGTTTCGCAAATCTTCAAGAATCTTATCGCTGACTTTGTAAACACCGCTGGACATCGGATAAAGGAGTCCCCCGCGTGCTACTATTGCATCAAGTGAAGCTGTGCTTATATTTTTATCTGCAAGTGCTTTTAAAACAGCTTCTTTACGCATGGAAAACTGTTCGGTAAGTTTGCTGAATTGAGATAGCTTTTCCTGCGGGTGATCGAGTTCCTCGGTAAACAGTTCACGCTCGCCTTCAAAAACGCTGATTTTTGTAGAGGTGGAACCTGGGTTTACAGCAAGTACCCGGTATCTTTTAAAAAAGTAGTCGTTCGGAGTGCTGCTCCAGTTGCCGTATTTCCAAAGACGCAATATGTGGGCTTTAACACCGACAAGAACGTCCTCCCATCTTGATTCTCTTGCAAATTCAACAATCTTAAGACCGACACCGCCCATTTGAGAAAATTTTATACTGTCTGGATAATTTGAAGCATATGAGTGATATAGGAAATTGCCAAGATCCAGATTCGGTGCAATTAGAACATTCGTTACTGCTTTTGCACCGGTTAGTTGAGCGCCGCTGTTGTATTGGAATGTTGGACCGGCGCCATGAGCATAACACACCTGAACTTCTGAATCGACTTTAATACTCTTATAACCTTCATTTTCCTGAGCAAGCTTCTTTAGTTTATCAGGAATTAATAGTGCAGCTTCGCGTTGCAGTTCAACAGAGGGGCCTTCGTCTGACCCTTTTGTAGAGTGGGAGATAATAACTCCTCTTATTTGCGGCATTATTGCTTCCGGGAAAAGATCCCTTGTCATTCTGCATGCACCAACAGCAATGTTTGCAAGTTTCTCAGGTGTCATTCGTATGGTAACGCCGATATCTGCGAATATAGCAATGTTGCCGGGGAAAAGAGAGTCGTGCGAACCATCCGGTAGCATAAAGAAACCGACTTCAAAGGGGTCGGTTTTGCCGCGTAGATATTTCAGTGCAGGACGGATAAATTCACTAGGGCCGTTCTGGAGACCTCCCACAACAGCATCGGCATATCCGAGTCTTGTGCATAGTATGGCAAAACCTACAGGAGAGGAGACAAATTCAGATACATCTTTATCGGAAAGCTCATTTTCTCCATTTTTAGCAACTGAAAGAAGCTCTCTCTTTAGTTTTGCTGTCAGTTCTGTCTCTCTTTTAATGTCAACAAATCTGGCATTCTTTAATAGAAATGCTAGGCGTGTTGACGGAATCTGAGGACAGTGTTCGGCAGCGTACCGCTGAATTGAAACTTCATCGGCAAGAATGACAAGGTTGGCATATCTGATGAGGCGCAGTGCCACCTGAAGCGTTCGTGAATCGAATGATTCAGGCAGAATGAGCGTAGGTTTCTCTTTCCTGTGGGTATCGAGTTCCCTCTGCAGAAATTCCGCCAGATCAAACATGTCTACTCCGTTGTCTGTTCAGGTGCAGTTACTGATATACATCAACATAGACTTCGCCAACAAGTCCTGCAGGCGATTCTATCATTTTAATCAGATTGTTCTGCAGGTTTGCAACTTCAATTTCGATCTTATTCTTTTCACCCTGAATGAACTTGCTGATATCAATGCTCTGCGGCTGCCAAGGCGGAAGCGGAACTTCGTTGCCGTTGATACGAACCACAGCGATGTTTTCTATCTGCTTAAATCGGAGCATTACTTTCTTGAATGAATCCGGTTTTTCAAAAATCTGTCTGTAAACAATTCTACCGCAGAAGAATGGGAAGCCCTGGTCGGTCCATGATCCGCTCTTTAGGGCTTCTGGATTTTCGGTAAGCATCCAGCCGTTGTTGCCCTTCTTGACGGCAAATTTGCCGACAAAGAGAATTGGGTACTTAATAGCCATTGGACTGAAAGTAGAACCGTATGTTTTTACAGTTATTCTGTTGAGTCCTTTTTTGACGCTGGCTGTAACATCGGCTGCAAAGGCGTGTATGCCAGCATAGGAAACCTCTTTAAGAGTTTCGCCTGCCTTGTATTCCTTTTCTCCTCTGTTGTAAAACTGCATCTGCTTAATCTGAACGCCGTTAAAAGCAATTTCTACAGGGAAAAGTCCGGAACCGTAACCGTTGATGTGGCGATTAATCAGGTTGTTAAGGAAAAGAAGACTTTTGGTTGGGACCTGATCAACGTTGATGTAGCTTTCGTATGCTGTGTTGTAGCCGGAATTTACATCGCGGTTGCTGTTTATTTTCATTGACCATACAGTTACCGGAAGAGCGTTGTCGTCAAGAACGTCGTATTCCCATTGATCTTTAAGTATGATTCTGTAAAGTCTTGAAGGATCATCGAGAGCGAGAGTTGGGTTCGGCACTGAATTCAGTTTCGCATCTGATTCCAGAAGAATTCCACCCTCTTTTGGTGCGAAGCTGTAAATGAAAGGTTTTACAGTGCCGTTTGCCTCTGACGAAGGCAGAGTGTAAAGTGCACCCTTGGAAAGATCAAACCAGTATAGCCATGTTTTCTGCTTTGTGTTAACCTTAATCTCAGTTCTTACATTGTCTTCTGAAGTGTTGAGCATAAGGTGAACAGCCATTCCCTTGTCGCTGAATGTACGGCATGAGATTCTCTTCTCCATCTGAGACTCAGAGTAGAACTCAACGTTCTGAACCAGGTTGCCGAAGCAGCCAGTACGAAGCGACTCTAGTTCTTCTGGCTTGGTCAGTTTGAAAACAGAGCCAGGCATTTTTGACTGCAGATATTCAATAGGTCTGATTAAATGCGCATCCTTGATACCTTCCATTGTTTCGAAAGGAGTAACACCGTAGAATACAAGTTTTCCGCCCATCTGAATAAACTTTTCAAGTATTGCTACAAACTTTTTAGGAATAATAGCTGCTTCAGGTATAATCATAACCTTGAAGGATGCTTTTGTTTTTCCTCCGACGCTGAGAACAAGCTCGCCTTCATTTGAAAGGGTAATTGTTGAAGCCAGAGCTTCATTTACAAACTGGTAGGCGATGTTTTCTTTGGTAAGATAGGTGATGAGATCGTCAAAATGCTGAGTCTTCATCTTGTAGATTGACGGTGCGATCGGGTTGTATGATGCGTAGAAACTTTCGCCGGGGAACATAACGCCGACCTGCTCATGTGCGTGGAGTTCGCTTAGCGCCTTCATTCTTCTTTCGAATGTTTTCAGCATAGTGCCGTATTGCGCAAAAGAAGGTGTATGAACGAATGCGTTAGACGGTGCACGCATTCCGCCCTGGTAGCGCAGTGCGTAGTAGTTACCATCGATAATTCTTCCTTCAATACCATTTAGAGCAAGACCGTCAGCTTCGTATTTCAGATCCTTTAGTCCAAGACCGATACCACTTCTGTTGCGGCCAAGAATTGCAGAACCGCGTGATTTGTTATAGTAGCCGCGGAAATCTGCGAAGAGTTTTCCGGCAGCAGTATCTGCGATTGTTGTATCAGCAGAGGAGAGTCCTTCGATAGCTGTACAGCGCTGGACAATCGGAGTATAGTCGTATCTGAGCTGTCCTTCACCGCTGTAAGGGTCGGATGAGGCGATAAATGCTCGCAGATCGAGTTTTCTTTTGAGGCAGTATTCCTGAACCGGCTTAAGGAAGTTTTGACACTGGAGTTTTAGAAGTAGGCTATAGTATTCGCGACGGAGTTTTCCAGCATCCTTTGAACCGCCTTCAACAAAAAGAGCAAGAAGGATGGAAAGTACATTAGTTTTGCATGTGTTGCTGAGCTGTTTGGAAATCTCTTCGGACCATGGCAGTCCCTTGAGTGAAGCATCTGGACCGACATATGGAAGTTCTACAAGCAGACCTTTTAATGCAGTAACAGCCTCTTTTGAAAGTGCGTTTCTGACATTTTCGAAAGCTGAGTCCATATAGGCTTTAGCAGCTTCAGAGTCCGTAGTGTTTAAAACCCAGCCGCCAACAGGTCGCTTACATGGTGCCAACTGGAAAAAGAGAATGCGCCAGTCGCCTGCAGGTATAGCCCAAGTAAAAACATTATTCTTTATTTGTACTGTAAGATTTTTTGCCGAGGCAATATCGATTCCCTTGTCTTTAACTCTAAATCCAATAGCTATCCACTGGCTTGACGGGTCGAGTTCCTGGATGTGTTTTTTTGGTCCTTTTGTCTTGACGATTTCAGCAAGGCTGAGGTAGTTCAGACGAAGATCGGGGCGCTTTTCTGTGATGCCGGACGATGCACCAGGGTGGGCATTCTGTAGGTCATCGCAAAAGTAAATAGAAATCCCTTTTTCTTTTGCTGTAGTAAATATGAAGTCAAGATAGGCAAGGAAATCGGTAGAAAGATATGACGGAATAACTCCGCGCTCTGCTTTAAGAACAATGTTTGTTACGCCCTGCTCTTTAATGGCTGTGAGTTGCTCAACAATGATCGGTCGTTCGAGTTTTTCGTTGAGAAGCCAGATTGGCATTACATCGTCTGTTTTGAGATTAGGTGAGCAGATTTCCTAGAGACTTGTTTTTAGCTTGGACATTAAGGACTCCTAGATAGAAAGGATAAACTAAAGAGTTTCAGAATATAATGAATTCGGGAGGTCAAAATCAAGCAAATTTAGGGATTTTAGCTCAATTTTAATGAATTATGTCATTTAAGTTAACTTAATTTTATTTAATTTACCGTTTTCATGTTTAGTTATTGTAGTTTTGTGCGCTTAACTATTATATTATGCAGCAATGAAAATTATAACCGCTGTTCTGCTTTGTGCAGCTTTGTCATTTTCCTATCAAGCGCAGAGAGACACTCTCGAACCAACAGATAGCATTTCTGTTAGCCCACTTAGTGGTTTAAGGTATATCAATCTTCTTGTAAATTCCAATTCATCAAGCACCTTTCTTTTTCAGGTCGATGGAGACTCTTCGGTCGAAAAGGTCTCTTATTTCGGGAATAACCTTGCAAATTATGTCTGTAATGTTGAATCAGCTAAAAAGAAAATAAGTGAGTATAAAACTCTCAGATTTGCCCAAACAGGTCTTTTAATAAGCGGAATAGTACTTACAGCAATAGGTACCACTTTTACCATTCAG
>JAEUSG010000470.1 GCA_016788315.1 Fibrobacterota bacterium
GAGGTTAAAGCTGAAGAAAATGCAAGGTGGAGCACTCCTGCATATGCCATTACGAGTGGTCCTGTTCCTTTTAACGGCAATACTTCTATTGCAGTTTCTCTGCCCGACAGGGCCGATCTTGAGTTATCCGTATTCGACGTAAAGGGTCGTCTTGTTAAAACAATTGAACGCGGAAATTTTACAAAAGGGCTCCACCATTTCAACTGGAATGGCCGTGATACAAAAGGTAAATTGCTTTCAGCGGGCCTCTATGTTTACAAAGTATCAGCGAATAACAGAGTTCTTGTATCCAAAACAATTATAGCAAGATAAGGTTATAAGACACTTTTATAAGGTTGATGGCATATACCTTTTAAAATGGTTATATTTACGATATGGTCAGTATAAAACGTGTAGTTAATGTCGTTCCTCAAGAACTAGGTCGAGAAGAAAGATCTTCGTTATCTCCGGTTGATAACATTCATTTTACCTGGGATCTTACTGAAGAAATTTTCTCAATTGCAGGCAATGCCGATGTTAAATCAAGATTACAAAGACATATTATTAACATTATCCGACCATAATGTAGATTTCATGCTTGTTGGAGCATACGCACTTGCTTTCCATGGATATCCAAGAGCAACAGGGGACATCGATATTTTCTACAAACCTTCTTCTGAAAACGCTATTAAAGTATGGGATGCCCTGACCGATTTTGGTGCGCCAATGAGTCAAATAACGATAAACGATCTTCTCGTGCCTGGTACAATCTTCCAAATCGGAATTGCCCCAAGAAGAATTGATATGATAAACAGAATTTCCGGCGTAACATATGACGAGGCAAGTATTGACTCTAAGTTGGTGACTATAGAAAACATTCAAATACGAGTTATCTCTATTGAAAAACTCAAGGCAAACAAAAAAGCCTCAGGTCGACCAAAAGACTTAGTTGATCTTGATACTCTATCTGCAAACGGTTAAACCCAAAGTTTACTTCACCTTGTGTCAATGTTTACTGTGCAGTCCAGCCGCCGTCTATAACAACGCTTGAACCGGTCATGAAGCTGCATGCAGGCGACGACAGATATAGGATTAGTCCACGAAGCTCATCAGGATTTCCCCAGCGACCTATGGGGAGCTTACGAAGAAACTCTCTCTGTACAGACTCGTCCTGATTCAGCGTCTGATTCATCGGTGTAATAAAGGGGCCGGGACACATTGCATTAACACAGACACCGTCAGGAGCACTCTCAAGAGCGAGAGTTTTTGTAAGACCGATAAGTGCCGCTTTAGAAGATGAATATGCAGCTCTGCCTGGAATCGAGACAAATGAGAGCATTGATGCATAAAATACTATTCTCCCCCACTTGCGTTCGCGCATAGCTGGGAGCACTTTACGTGCACAAAGAAATGCTCCGCGCGTGTTAATTGAGAGAACTGAATCCCAGTCAGAAATTTCAAGTTCGCCAAATGGTTTGCGGATATTTATTCCGGCAGAACAGTGGAGAATATCCACTATACCGAGTTTTGAATTTACCTCATTAAAAAGCTCATCAACAGA
>JAEUSG010000484.1 GCA_016788315.1 Fibrobacterota bacterium
CATGCCGATAGCTGAATAAAACATTTCGATGTCCTTATCCTTGTAATGCGGAAATAGGGTCTGAATCTTGGTTTTTATGTCTCCATCATATCCAAGCTTGCGGATTTCCCCCTCAAAAAGATTTTTTCCGAGTGAAAGAGAGTGCTCATTACTCTTAATTTTAAGCCAATGCCTTATGTCCCGCTTAGCTTTAGCAGTTTTCACCCAATTAAGCCAGTTTTTTGTCGGAGCCTGATGCTTCGCTTTGATGATATCAATAGTTGATCCGCTTTTCAACACAGTATTAAGAGGGGCGGGCTTGCCGTTAATTTTACCTGCAACGCAATGAAGGCCGAGATCTGTGTGAACAGCGAATGCAAAATCAAGGAGAGATGCACCACGTGGAAGCTGTATCAGGTCACCCTTTGGAGTAAAGAGAAAGATTTCGCTCTGAAAGAGGTCAATCTTGAAAAAGTCCATAAACTCAGCATGATCGGATAGATCTTTGGGCAGATCACCAAGCATTTTGAGCCAGGCATCTTTACCCCCGTATGTTTCCTCTTTGTATAGCCAGTGCGCCGCAACACCATCCTCAGCGATAGAATTCATGGCATCTGTACGTATTTGTACTTCGAACATCTTGCCCTTTGGTCCGATAACTGCTGTGTGAAGCGATTGATAGCCGTTAGCCTTAGGGGTTGCAATGTAATCTTTGAATCTGTATTGAACCGGAATCCAGTTTGTATGCACAATGCCAAGAGCCTTATAACAGTCGAGAGGATCTTTGACAATGATTCTGATTGCAAACATGTCGTAAATGTCGTCAAGAGTTTTTCCTGATTGCATCTTTTTGTAAATGCTGTACAGATGCTTTGAACGTCCAAAAACCTGCGCCTTGACACCTGCGCTTTCAAGCTGTTCAATGAGAGGAATCCTTAGCGCCTCAATCTCCTTTTCCCGCTCCTCTTTGCTCATCGAGAGCTTTTTGAGCAGGAATTCGTACTGGGATGTGTGAAGGTAACGGAAGGCGATGTCCTCCATCTCAAGACGGATTTTCGCCATTCCAAGGCGATGGGCAAGAGGTACGTATACGTTAAGCGATTCTGCTGCAATTTTCTGGATTGAGGCCTGCGACATGTATTGGAGTGTTCGCAGATTGTGAAGCCTGTCGGCAAGTTTTATTACCAGAACTCTTATGTCTTTAGCCGTTGAAAGGAGCATTTTTCTGTAAGTTTCAACCTGCATCTCTTCCGTGCTTTTGAAAGGGATGTTGCTGATTTTTGTGACTCCATCAACAAGTGTTGCAACAGTTTCGCCGAAGTTTTCCTTAATGTAGTCCACTGTAATTGAGGTGTCCTCAACTGTATCATGAAGAAGGCCTGCGCAGACACTTGCAGTATCCATGTGAAGGTCGACCAGGATTTTAGCTGTCTCTACAGCATGAGAGTAATAGGGTTCGCCGCTTTTGCGGAACTGATTTTTGTGTGCGGTGAAACAGAGCTCAAGAGCTTTGTTGATTATCTCGGTGTCAAGTGCACTGTTGCGTGCAACCTGAGCCATGAAAAAATCCTGTACCGACAGAGCAGGTCTTTCGCCTGTCATTTTTCCACCTTTATTTATGCGACGCCCGTTTAAGATCCCCGATACGCGCTTCAGCCTCACTTACAAGATATGCCAGTTCTGCTGCACTCTGGTTTGCCTGTCGAATAAGGGATTCCTCGCGCTTTAAATTTGCCATTTCTGTCCGAACATCTTCAAGAAGTAAAGCAAATGCCTCAAGGCGCGATTCCGCCTCTCTTACAGCCTTTTCCTTTTCGGCTAATGCCGCCATTCTGTCGTCGACCTGATGAATTCTTTCCGTTAGTGAATTGAGTCGCTCTTCAACCGAGACAATGTAGCGTTCTTTACGGGAAACAAGTTCTATTTCATGTTTAGTCTGATCGAGCATTTTCTGGAGAGATTGCGTTTCCTTATGCACAACCTCAACCTCGCTTTTGGCAGCAACAACAGCATTAAGCCTGGTTTCAAAGTCCGCAATGGTTGACTTGGTCTTCTCAATCTTACTGTCAATTCCGTCGACAATAGCCTGTTTTCTTTTAAGACCCTCTATGCTCTGTTCGAGATTCTTATAAAGCTCTGTGCCTTTTGAGACCTCTTTGACTGCGGATGCAACATTCTGTTTTTGAGCCTCAACGGTTTTCATCTTCTCGGAGGTTTCTGCAAGGAGAGTCTGTATTACCCGTCTTGACTCTTCTGCTCTGGCCGCAGCGGCTTCGTGATCTGACTGAGATCTCTGAACAAGCCCTTCCGCGGCTTCACGAAGGCCCTTAATTGTATCAACAGTTTTAATTATGCGCGCCTCTTCATTTGCTATCTTGCTTGATTCCTGAGAAACCTGTACTACACGGTCGTCGAGAACTTTTGCTGTGGCGTTCAGCTGGTTGAGTCTGTTCTCAATTTCCTTAACTGTAGCGTCATGCTGACCAAGCGTCTGAACACGAAGTGTTGTCTCTTCATAAAGCACATTCAGCTGATCAATGCGCTTTTCTACTTTGTCAACAAGAGACTTGCGCTGCAGCTGGAGGTTTATTTTGTCGTCAATTTCTCCTACAAGAGAGGAGAGGTTTTTAATTCTGTTCTCTACTTCGCCGACAAAGGCAGTTTTTGCTGAAAGCGCTTCGGCATTATCTGCGGCTATCTGCGCATTTGCTTCCAGCTTTTTAAAACGGGCTGCGAACTCTCTGAAAGCGGCCTCGCGGACAGATAAATCCTCCATTGCCTTGTCAGTGCCGGCAATCTTCTGCTTGAATTGTTCCAGGTCGTTTTCCAGAGCTTTAATCTCTTCGCGCCGCGATTCAATTTTATCCATGCGATCGGCAAGAGCGACAGCATTCTCATTATATTTGTCAAGTTTAGGCAGCTGTGCAGTTAATTTAGATTCTGTGTCGGAAACATGACGGAGGTGCGCTTCGACCTCTGCAGTCTGATTTCTGATTTTGCCAAGCCTTGTATCGAATTCGTCGATAACACTCCATTGTGTTTCGAGTTCATCAACTTTAGCGCGTAGTCTGGACATTGACTTCTCATGTTCAGCTATTTTGGAATTGTTTGACTGAAGCCAGTTGAACTGCTTTGTAAGAGTGTTCATGATCGCATCAGCATTATGCGTCAGAGTATGAACCTCGTGTGCTTTTGTAAGAGCATCTTCAACCTGCTGCTTGCGTTTTTCAAATTCTGCGAGCCGCTTTTCCGTTTCGCGTGAAATTTCCTCCATCGTTTTAATGCGGCTTTCAGACTCCAGGAGAATTCTCTCGTATTGTCTTACATCTTCAAGTCCGGCTGTAGCACTTTGAAGCATGTTGTCCAGCTTCTCGATTTTATCTTCAGTTTTTCTTGTCTTGCTTACCTGACTGTTAAGCTCCCGAACAGCATTTTCCATGTCCCATAGCATAACATTGAGTTTGCCGGACAATTGGTTAGCTCTTTCAACAACAGTTCGCTGTCTTTCAAGGTTGCGTACCTTGGTATTAACGTGCTCGGACAGCATGTGAAGAGCGTCCACTTTCTGTTTTACAGTGAGGTATGCTTCACGTTCGCGTTTGAACTGGGCAATTGTATCTGCTATTTCAGGGGCAAGGGTTCGTGCTTCATTGAAGGCTTCTTTTGTCTGCTCCGCCTCACGCTTGAGATCCCGCTGTCTGCGGATTGAGTCTTCCAGAGCTGATGCGGTTGCTGAAACCTTTCTGTCAAGGCTGACGATAATTTTAAGGTCGTCACGGAATTTGTCCGTGCCTGGTTCGACCGATTTGACTAGTTCAGTCAGTTTCCGTTCCATTCCATCAAGTTCTGAAGCCTTGGAGTGGATTTGAGCAATTCGCTCTTCAACGGTTCCGAGATCAGCTGACAGCTCTTTAATCGTTTCGCGTATTTTAGCAGGAGCAATTTCCTCTGTCGCAATTTTTCTGGCTTCTGTGC
Source organism: Fibrobacterota bacterium (assembly GCA_016788315.1). GTDB lineage: Bacteria > Fibrobacterota > OXYB2-FULL-49-7 > OXYB2-FULL-49-7 > JAEUSG01 > JAEUSG01. The sequence continues at coordinate 3,955 of JAEUSG010000484.1, forward strand.
TTGATTTGTTCAGAGAATCTTTAAGAGCATCTATGCTGCTTTTAGCCTCTTCAATCCGTTTGACAGTATTGTCGGCTTCTCCGAGGCGCTGATCGAGCAGCTTAACCAGTGAAGACATCTCGTTCTTGCGCTGGATTGATATCTCCAGAAGGTCGCGGAGTGCGTCTGATGAAGATCCTAGGCTGTCTTCTGATGCAGTCTGATTCTTATGCTGATTTTTGACATTTTCTGACATAATAACGCCTCCGTTCACGTTCAACTTGTCCTGCCTGGAATAATAGACTCTTCTGTTATACGCCACTCTTTTCCAGTCTTGACTAATTTCATTATCTTTTTTTCAATCGATTTGTATTCGCCGGATGAATAACTCTGGGTGAATGTTATCATCGCAAATGTATTAGTCAGTTTACTAAGAGTGATATCTGTAATTTCTATGTTCAGCTGCTCCGGCTTCTGAAAAAGGCTCTTTTTGTACTCTTTCCATGTTTCATAGTTCATGCCGTTCTGAGTGAATTTCTTGGAATAGAATAGAGCATACGTTTCAATGTCTTTTGCTTCCCATGCAGCGCGCCACCGTTCAAGGAATGCTTTTACAAAAGCATCGCGGGATTTTGTTGTAGAAAGGATTTTCTTTTTACTGGCTGTAAGCTGTTTCCACTCCAGTGAATTTACAATCTGGTTTTCTGCCTCTTCCAGAGAAGGCAGAATAAGTACAGGCATTCCTATATACAGATATGGAGTGAGGATTTCGAGATTGGCATTGCTGAGGCCGAGACATCCTCTTGTTTTGTCGGGCTGATTTTCTGTTTCGTCTCCATGGATCCATATTCCGTTGCCGCTTCGCTTCTCTTTTCTGTCCTGTGCGTTGGGATAGTTGAGCACAAACGCTCTTACTCCGTAAAGATTGGGAAGATCTTCATCTTCCATTCTGTCGATAATCCAGTACAACCCTTCCGGCGTCTTAAGATCTCCCTGCCGTTCCTTGCGCCCCTCTTTTTCTCCAATTGCTATTGGAAACTCAGCAAGCTGTTGAAATTTAGAATTGGCAAACCATTCTCCGACCATGAGTTTCTTCTCTTTTTTCCCGGCAATAACCACCTTCATTGAGGGGGGAGGAGGTGCTTTGATTGAGTCAGGGGTCATTTCTGTGTTAGCTGCAGATGGTGAAAGGCTGTTCAGGTTCTTTTCTTCAGTCGAACCGGAGCCAAATGGGAAAAAGGCTAAAATTAAGATAATCAATGCAATTGCGGAAGCGCCGATAATTTGATTCCGGCTGAATGATGGCCGCGGCAACGCTGGAAGGTCGAAGGAAAAGTCAGATCTGTAAGCCCACTTTATTTCGATAGCAAATTTGAAGGTTTCATACTGTGCTGATGCTTTTTTTGCTATCCGGCGCAAAGGGAGAGGTACAAAGTTATATGCCATATATAACAATATATATGGCTGAAATAGTTATCGCAAACGCAAACTGCACTATCCGTTGAGTAGAGCCATCAGGCTGTTTCGATTTATCTCGTTGAAATTGCGTAAGGCGGATGTTGCAGATTGATTTAACAGGGATTGTGTAGTTCTTTCCATAACACCCTCCGCCATATCAAAATCACGCATTCTTTCCTCGGCAGATTGAGTCATGGCTGCACTGTTCTGGTTGTTTGAATATGCATAATCCATTCTGTTGATGTTGGCACCAATGTTTGTTCTTTGGTTAGCTGTTGATGCCAAAGCTGCATCCAAAGCATTTACTGCATTTGTTGCATTGGCAGGATTAAGGATGTCTGTTGGTGCTGTTCCTAGGCTGGCAGCAGTGAAATCTGCCCCTTGAATACTTAGGTTCGAACCCGCGTTTGGTCCCGCTTGTACTGTACCGCCCCCTGCACCAAGTCCCTGTCCGTTTGCTACATTCTGCGTATTGAATTGAGCTCCGTCTGAAATACGTGTAAGTTCTTCGTTAAGTGCCTGGTACTCTGTGTTGAGAGTTTGTCTGTTTTCGGCAGTCATTGTGCCATTTGAGGCCTGGAGTGCCAGCTCCCGCTGCCTTTGAAGGATAGAGGTAACCTGGTTGCCCGTTCCTTCAGCAATATTCTGAGCAGCTGAGGCATAGGAGATGTTTGTGTTTGCCATCTCAAAGCCGCGGATTTGAGTTCTAAGGTTCTCAGAAACAGAAAGCCCCGCAGCATCATCGGAGGCACGGTTTATACGCAAAGATGTGGAAAGCCGTTCGAGAACCCTTGATAATTTACTGTCAGTCTTTTGTAATGCTGCGGATGTAATTGAGGTTTGGACGTTGTTGATTTTCATAAGTTCCCCTAAATCATTGAGTTATAACACCCATCATGGGATACTTCGAAAAGGGATATAAAGCGTCCATGCTTTAAATATAAAAAATCCCTATAGCTTTTATCGGCATATTAAGGTGAAACTTGAGTTTTTTCTTTAGCTTTCAAATTAAAAAATGTCCCCGTCAACCTGTGACGGGGACAAATGAAGTAGTACCTTAAGAAAACCTACTTCAATAGGAGGAGTCGAGTTTTAGTGGTGCCCTGTGGCGTTGTCAGGACTGCAAAATACATGTTGGATGGAACGGCTTTACCTTTCTCGTTGCGCCCGTCCCAGCGAAGGGCGTGGCTGCCTGCATTCAATTGACCATTTGCAAGATTACGGACTAAACGGCCTTGTGCGTCTAAGATTGCACACTTCACTTTGCCTGCATTTGTAAGAGAGAATTTGATAGAGGTTGACGGATTAAATGGATTAGGAGATGCTGAAATGCAGCCTGTTTCTGCGTTCTGTTGTGGCGATTCACAAGAAGTTGAAGTTAAATATGTATTGACAATTTTCGAACCAAAATTACCTCTGTCAGCGCAATAGTCAATCCGTCCTTTTGCATCGTAAACAATATCTGTAACCCGCCCATCGAACGATATTGACAAAAGGCGGTTGGCTGCATCGTATGTATAGTCAGTTACATACGAAGTTCTCCACCCGGTTATGTTGTTTTTGTCTTCTAGGCGCAGCTGAATCAATAAACCTTTGCTATTAAACTTTCTGACTGTTCTGCTCATTTCTGAAAGGGTTCTGTCATTTAAATAGGCTTCTGTTGTCCCAAAAAGTACAGTTTCAATAAGAGTGGAATCGGTTCTTTCAAATAACGTTCTCCCTTTTAAAAGCATTCCAGTAAGACCCTGTTCAAAGTTTGTAATTGATGCAACTTTGCCGTTGGCGTCATAGGCAAAAACCTTTTTTGTGAGAACAGTACCCCAGACTGGAAATGAACTGTAATTTAGCTCCTCCGTCTCTGTTAGCTTGTTTTGCAGGTCATATCTGAATGTGAGGTAAAAGCTGTCCGGCTGTTCAATTGAGTTCTTGCTTGTGTAGCGTTTGTATTT